>JASLCY010000048.1 GCA_030151925.1 Oligoflexus sp. | reverse complement strand
CCTTCGTATCGAAGCCCGCCTCCAGCTTCCTATGAGCCGCCAGGTCACCCAGGATCAAATCGATAGGCAGATCCCTGTGGTTATATTCATAGCCGGGTTTTTTCCATTCAAAGGCCTTTTCGCCTAGATCCATGGCCGCGCGCATCACCGCCAGGCCCAGATTATAGGTTTCGATGCGCTTCGGGTCCACGACGTGGATCTGCACGCCGCGGCAGGTCTCGCCCGCCCACTTCTGCGAGGTCGGCTGGAATTCCGCCGGGCGGAGGAAGACCGCATCGCTCTTGATGTAATGCTGCATGCGTTTCGCATAGGCCTCGGCGTCTTTGATATAAGGGGCGCCCACCAACTGGAAGGGCAGGCCCGTGCCGCGGCCTTCCGAGATGTTCGTGCCTTCCAGCATCACGGTCGCCGGATAAACGTAGACCGAGTCGATCGTCGGCAGGTTGGGGGAGGTGAGGATCCAGTGTTTATAGAGATCCGACCAATACTCCTTGCCGGTCCAGCCTTCCATCTTCACGATTTCGATGTTGGCCTGGATCTGCTTATCGAAGAGCAGGGCCGCTTCCGCCGCTGTCAGGGCGTGGCGCATCGGGATCTCGAACTCGCCGACGAACGACTGGGCTTTGAGATCGAGGATGCGGCCTTCGGCCTGCGTGCCGCCGATGGGGTTCGGCCTATCGAGGACGACGACGCGTTTGCCGAGGCGCTTGGCGGCGCGGAGGCAGGCGGCGATAGTGTATTTGAAGGTATAGACGCGGCATCCGGTGATCTGCAGGTCGATGATGATCGTGTCGACGTTCGCGAGCATCTCGTCCTTAGGTTCCCGCGTCTCCGAATAGAGGCTGTAGACCGGCAAACCATAGGGGCCGGTATTGTGCGCGGTCTCTATCATGTTGTCCTGCACGGTCGCATGGAAACCGTGCTGCGGCCCGAAAAAAGCCGTCAGGCGGTTGCCGAGCAGCTCATGCAGGATATGCCATGAAGGCTTGAAATCAGGAGTGAGCGAAGCTTGATTGCCGAGAAACGCGCAGCGTCCCCAGTCCTTCGCGATGCTCGGGTTGAGCGCCAGGCGTTCGATACCTAGTTTCACGGCGGACCTCACGCTTGACGCTTATGGATGCGGTCGATGAGCTTATTCAGGCATTCTTCGAGCGAAGCGCCGTTCACGGATTGGATCACGATGTTGGCGTCGGTCGCCTGCTCGCCGTGGCCCACCCAATTCCCTACGCCGTGCTCGTTGATCTCCAGCACGTAATTCACGCCCTGATGGATCAGGTTGAAACGGTGGATTTTGAAGAGCGTGCTGCCTTCAGGTATCTTGAGGGTCTTCCAGTCCATGAGTGACCTCGCCGAGATTGTGATGGGATTTAGACATTTTATAAGGGTAGCCAATTCCAGGGCCGAGGTCTAGCGAAACGCAAAGAACCCCGGGACCGCGGTCCCGGGGTTCTGTCGGTTTTCGGTTGAAGGCGAGGCGCGGAAGCCTGTTCTTTAGGCGACGTCTTCCACTGCGGTGCCATCGGCCAGCTTACGGGCGATGAAGTCCGCGAGCACGCGCTCGTTCTCTTTATCGATCTGCACGATCTTGATCGCGATGCCGGCGCTGGCGCCGTTGCCCTGCGTGACCGCCACGTTTTCCTTGGGTACGAAACGGGCCATTTTCCCGTTGAAGAACACCGCCCGTCCCGAATCAAGCTCCGCCCAGACCTCGAGGATGCTGGACTGGTTGAAGGGGAAACGCTTAGGGTTCTCGAACGCGAGGAAGAAGCCGCTATGCGAGATGTCGCGCGAGCTCACCTCATAACGAACCTGGCCGCCTATGGAAGAGATGATCATGCGGATAGGGTTTTGCAGCGCAACCCGCTTTACTTTCCTATTTTCACGTCCTTGTGCCATCTCAGAAGCCTCGTAGCTGATTCACGAGGTATATCGGCCCTAGACCTCCAAACTTGAACAAAAATTACAAGAGCCCTGCCTAATTGCTTAGACAGGGCTTTTTATTATTATAAAATCAACGACTTACATTATTTACCGGCGAGTTCGCTGTCGATCACCTTCTTGAACTCTTCGTAGGGAAGGGCGCCCGAGAGGCGGCGGCCGTTGATGAAGAACGCCGGAGTTCCGGTCACGCCGAGCTTCTCGCCCGACTTCTGGTTCGACTCGATGACTTCCACGATCTTGTTGGGTTTCGCTACGCACTCGTCATACTTCTTAACGTCGAGCTTGATGTCCTGCGCGTACTTCTTGAAGTCGGCGTCGCCAAGCGCTTTCTGATTCTTGAACAGCTCGTCGTACATATCCCAGTACTTGCCCTGGTCCTTGGCGCAACGGGCGGCGATCGCGGCAGGGCGCGCGCGGTTGTGGAAGCTCAGGGGGAAGTCGCGGACGATCCAGCGGATCTTGCCCTGGTACTCCTTGAGGATGCGTTTGCTGGCCGGCTGCACCTTCTCGCAGAACGGGCACTGGAATTCGGAGTACTCGACCACGGTGATGGGGCAGGCGTTGCCCGAGCAGCCGCTCGGCTTCGTATCCTTGGCGCCGGGGCCGTACTTCACGGGATCGGTGTCGAGGACGGAGACCTTGTAAACAGGCTCTTTAGGCTCCGGATACTGGACCTCGAGGTTCTTCTTCTGGATGCCTTCGTTGATGATGTTCTCGAAGACTTCCTGCGACTTCACCTTTTGGAGGTAGTCGGAGATCAGCTTCTTCTTGTCCGCGTCCGAACGGTCTTTCAGCTGCGGGTAGTCCTTGAACTTCTCGAGGTTCTCCTTGATCTCCGAGTCGGAGACCTTGGTTTTGGCCGCGAGATAGTCGGCTTTCGCCTTATCGACGCTGACCTTGTCCTTTTCCGCGAGCTTGTTGAAGAACTCGTCGAGGTAGCGTTCGCGCGCGAGGTTCGAGATGAGCTCGTACTTCTTCTGCTCGACTTCGAAGAATTGGCCTTGGTTCTCTTTGGCGAGATCTTCGACCGAATACGCCTTGCCGTAAATCTTGAAAGCAGGTTCTGCATGCGCCGAGGAAGCCGCGAATACGGAGAGCAATCCACCCAGCAGCAGGGATTTTCCGGCTTGGGTCATACGGTTGAACATCGTCATAGAGATTTTCACGCTCCAGAAGTTAGGGGAACACTCATCATCCGTTTCCAGAATGAAGTTAAGTGATCATGATAGAGTCGATAGCATGATAAATCGATAAAATTGATGAATGAAAGAGGGAAGCGGCGGAGACGCGTGGCTTTGCGAAGATTCATGAAGCCATTTTGGCCAAA
>JASLCY010000035.1 GCA_030151925.1 Oligoflexus sp. | reverse complement strand
ATTTGAACCCATTTGTTGTTTTCAAGCCTGGCTATTATGAGCTGATCGTCAGCGATTTTGAAGAGCGCGTAAATGTTGTTTTCAAAATTCATGGAGGAATAAAATTTCCACGTGGAATCATCCGGGGTAATCTTTAGCCAGGAATTTCCCTGCCAAAGTTGAAGGCCTTCTCCATTCTTGCCGTAAAAATTTCCATTTAGAAAAAAGTGCTCATAGAGATCATCATTCTCCGGATCCGCGATCTCTTCCAAACCCCACCGGCTCGAGTTCGCCCAGACGGAGGCCTCATGGGTTTCCGTGAACCCGCGGCCGTCGTAGACTCGGTAGGTGATCTTCACGAGGCTGTCGATCGCATAGCCGGCCTTGAAGGCGTCGTTGATCTTAAAAGTCGTCTCGGGGCTGCAGGGGGTGAATTCTCCAAGTGTTTTCCCTGCGCATTTCCCTGACAAACACTGAGTTGAAGTCCCTTGGATCGAAACGCCATCCTTATTTACGAAATCCACCTTGCATTCGAGCCTATGGCTTAGCTCGTCGTTGACTTGGCCGGTCCTGTCGAACTCGACCCGGGCGGAGAGAGTGCCGTAAGGCAATTCCATGTTGGCGATGGGATGGTTCCAGTCTTCTTTAGCCCACTTTACTATGAAGTTGCTGCCGGCGTCGTTCACGACCAGGCTGTGGCACGCCAGCGCGCTTTGATTGCCGGCCTTGTCGACTCGATAATAATAGGCCCGATAAACGCCGCCCTCGGCCGGGGCCAGGATATTTCCTTTGGAGTACTTGGCTAGATCCTGGCAGGAACCTTCCGCGCGGCACTCATTATGGGAAGGATTGCGCTGGAGGCAGTAACGATTCTCGTAATCGGCGGGAGGGACCGACCAGGCCATGAGCTCCTTGGACTTCGATATGGGAATGTCGAGCTGATCACGAGCGATCTCCGGCGCGTTATGGATGATAGTCATACGGCACTCTTGATCCGGCGCTTGAGTCGTCCCGACAATCGCTTTCGGGCTGACGGATTTCAGCGAAACTCCCAGGATATAGACGCCCTCATCCAATCCGCTGGTATCGATCGTCGCGGGAAGCGCGAGGCGTCTTTGCCCGTAGCCCGCCTCGAATAAAACTCGGGTCGCCTTATCACCGGTTTTGCGAGCCGTAATCTGCGCTCGATAAAGCCCCGCGGGGGCGATCTGAGCCCTCCAGGGATTCGCGAGGCTCTTATTCCCGTAAAAACCTTGATCGGGGCATTCGACCGGATAGAGCTGGGTTTGGTCGGAATTCAAGGTCAGTTTGTTGAAAGCGACCGAATCCGCGTCCGGCAAAGTTCCGGCAAGATGCAGGCTGTTCGAGTAGAAGGCGATCTGTTCGCCTTCCTGCGGTTGGTCGAACTCAACGCAGCCTCGGCTCAAGACGGTGCCTGCGTGTTTATAAGCGCCCTTGGCATCGATCACCCCGAACTCGAACTGCTTCAACTGCTCGCTGGTGAAAGGCGCCCCGTTTTGATCGAGAGGCTGGACCAGAACCTTGGAAGGCGAATACTCCCGCCCGCAAACCAGCTTGGTTTCATTCATGCTGTTGTGGATGGTTTTGCAGCCCGCGGCGGCAATTAACAAAAAGATGAGCCAGCCCAACTTCGTCAAGCGTTGCTTCATTTTATCGCCTCTCTTCACTTCCTCTCATGATCCAATCAGCCTATAATGCTGAAGTGACCTTTGCAAAGGACAAAAAGATGGCCCTCAGCCCGCGCGAACAGATAGCCAGTGCAACGATGATCGCCACGCACGAAGTGGTGACGAGCCTGACGAAGGCGAAGGATGCGATGGAATCGCTCGTTCATGAGATGCGGGACTTCACTGCTCTGATCACGCAGGAGGGGAGGGTCGTGTGGGGCAACAAGACCGCTGCCCAGTGGCTCCACGTCGAACACGATCACATTCACGAACACGGGGTCTCACGCCTCTTCGCCGATGACGACTGGCTGCGGGTCGTCGCCCTCACCGAAGAGCTGAAGAACGAAGGCTGGGGCGACCGCGAATTCGCCCTCGGCGTCAAACGGGGAACCGTCACGCGCGACGTCCTCTTCAACCTCAGGCCTTTCCGAGGCGTAAGCGACCGCCGCGGGCAGCTCTACCTGCTCGTGGGACGCGATATCACGGACGTCCTCGAAGCCCGCACCGTGCGCGCGAAGCTGGAAGCCGAACTCGAGACCGCCCAACTCATGCAGCAGGCGTTTTTCCCGCCCGCCCATCTTGCGACCAAAGGCCTGGAGATAAGCTCGTTCTACCAACCGGCCGAGCAATGCTCCGGCGACTGGTGGGGCGCCTTCGACCTGGGCTTCGACACCGACCTTATCTGCATCGCGGATGTAACCGGCCACGGCGCGGCCTCGGCGCTCGTCACCGCGATGACCCAGGCCGCGTGCCTGTCCTTCGCGAAACGCAACTATCAATCCGCTCAACCCATATCGCCGGCCAGGCTCCTCACGGAAATCAACGACATCGTCTGCACGACGTTCAAGGGCGGGATCTACATGACCTTCTTCGCGGTCGTGATCGACCATCGCAATAAAGTCATGCGAGCCTCGAACGCCGCGCACAACTTTCCCTTCGTTTTAAGGCACGATCGTCGCCCCGGCGCGCGCAACCCCGAAGCCATCGTCGTCCAAGGCACTCTGATCGGTTATGCGCTCGATACCGTCTTCACGGAGAAAGCCAGCGAGGTTCACGCCGGCGACCGGCTCGTGCTGTACACCGACGGCTTCGTCGAATGCCGCAATCCGGAACGGAAGATGTATGGGGCAGGAAACTTCAGGCGATCGATCCTGAAGCACGCCGAGAAACCGCTGGAAGAATTCCGCGACGCGCTGGTCGACGACGCGTTCACCTTCTTCAACGGCCAGCCGCTGATCGACGACGTGACGCTCGTCACCTTCGATGTGAAGAAAATCTCATAGGAATTCGATATCGCCGCGCGCCTGGGTATTGTCCGCCAGGCTCTTGAAACCATCGAGGCAGGTATCGTTCAAAAGGTCGAGCACGGCCGTGCAGGTGAAACGAAAGCCGGCGCCCGCCAATGTCCAGTAGTCGGCGTAGCAGGAAGGCTTGACCTCGTCCGAAGCGATCAACTCCACGAATCCGGTGGTCGCGAAGGGGAGGGACATCCCCGAAACGTGACCGTTCTGATGAAGCTCCTGGCTGAGGCCGCCGGCGACGAGGTTGCAGTATTCCATGAAGAGGTCGAGTATCGCTTTCTCGCCGGTTTTCTTGCGGGAGAAGGTGGGATTGCCGACCAGGTTGAAGTGGGCTTTAAAGGTGATGCGGAAGTCTTTCGCCGCGATCTGTATCATGCTGAGGTGCGAGCCGTAGAGGAAGGCGTCGGCCTCGAGGCTGTCGCTGATGGTCTCGATGGAGGTGCGAGCGATGGCCTCGAAGCTCGACTGCGAAAGCAGGCGAATCGTCCTCTGCAAGGCGGGGCTCTTGTCTTTGAGGGCGCGAAAGCCCTTTGGCGCCTGATGCGGCATCATTCGTCCTTTCCCATCTATCCTATTGAATAGTATCATGGAATTCGAATGACAGGGAGAAGGATCGTGGCCAAAATCTTGATCGTCGATGACTCGGAAACCTTGCGTGTGCAGCTGCGTGAAGCCTTGGAAGACGCGGGGTACGAGGTGGTCGAAGGCATTGATGGGGCGGATGGGCTGCAGGTGGCCACCGCTCATAGCGATGTCAAGCTCATTATCACCGATTTCAACATGCCGAAGATGGATGGCATCACCATGGTCTCCAAAGTGCGTGCGCTTCCAGCTTACGGCAAGGTTCCCATTCTCATGCTTACAACCGAAGCCACGCCTGAGGTCAAAGGCGCCGGCAAAGCCGTGGGTATCCTCGCTTGGATTGTAAAGCCGATGGCTCCTGCTAAAGTCATCGCTGCGATCGAGAAAATTCTTTCGCGCGAAAACTCACCATAACCAAATGGTTATTCAAGGAGCGGGGAATGGGCCTGCTGATTACGGGCGGCACGGGGTTTATCGGGAAAACCCTCTGCCTAGAGCTGACGAAGGCCGGGCACGAGCTGACCTTGGTCTCCCGCCATAAGCAGAAGGATTGGGGCCTGCCCTCTAAATTCCTGATATGGGATATGGAGAAAGTCGACTGCCCCGAACCGCTCGACTCCTACGACGGCATCATCCATCTGGCCGGCGAATCGATCGCCAAGTGGCCTTGGTCGGCCCGACAAAAGCAGCGAATCCTCGACTCCCGCATCCTCTCCACGCAAGCGCTCGGACGCGCGTTGGCCAAACGCTCCAAACCTTTATCGTGTTTCATCTCGGCTTCCGCGATCGGCTACTATCCGAACGCCGGCTCGACTCTCCTCGAGGAAAATCATCCGCCCGGTCACGGTTTTCTCTCCGAAGTTTGTCGCAAGTGGGAGGCGGAAGTCCAGAAGCTGCCGAACGTCGAGCGTGAGGTGAGGTTAAGGTTCGGGCTGGTGCTCGGGCCGGGCGGCGGCCTGCTCTCCGTGATGAAGATCCCGTCTTGCCTAGGACTGGGAGCGATACTCGGCAGCGGTGACGAATGGATGAGCTGGGTTCACCGCAGCGATCTCATCGGCATCGTGGACAAAGCGCTTGCAGACGAACGGTATCGCGGAGCCATAAACGCCGTCGCACCCGAACCCGTAACCCAGCAGGCCTTCCAGGATGCCCTTGCGCATCTCGTGCGTAAACCGCGTTTTCTGCGTGTTCCGGCCTTCCTGCCGAAGCTCGCATTAGGGGAGATGGCCGAGCTCGTCCTGGCTGATCAGCGGGTGGAGGCCAAGCGCCTGCGAGAGCTCGGTTATCAGTTCCGATTCTCCAAACTCAACGAGGCTTTCATAGATGCCCTCGATCTTCAGGCCAAGCCCCGGCAGCCAGGGCTCTACCCCTGTCATCGCCTGGAGGCCGTGCAATTCATGCCTTTGCCTATCGAAAAGCTCTTTGCCTTCTTCTGCGATCCCCGAAATCTCCAGCGAATCACGCCGCCGACGGTATCTCTGCATGTCAAGAATATGAGTTCGCCTGAACTCGCCGAAGGAACCATAATCAACTACCAACTGAAGGTCCGTGGTTTGCCGATGCGTTGGCGGACGCTGATCGAGCGCTGGCGTGATCAAGATATGTTCATCGACAGCCAAGAGCGGGGACCGTATGCGGTCTGGAACCATACGCATCGTTTCTTTCCCGTGCCCGGCGGGACTTTGATGACGGACACGGTGCGCTATCGTTTGCCGTTCGGACTCTTAGGCGACCTGCTGGGGCTGGCCCTGGTGCGGAGAGACATCGAGAGGATTTTCGCATTTCGCAAACAGGTCCTAGGAAAGATGTTCGGGCCCCATTGATTCATGGCTTAGAGCGGGTTACTATGTAGAGTTAGCCTCTTACCATGAAAGACTTTTGATGTTTGATCCAACGCCGCGGATTCATGCCATCGTGAGGTTTCTCACGCTCGGATTGTGCGTTTCCGTGACGTTTCATGCGTCCATGGCCGAAGGCGCCGCGAAGAAGAAGAAAAAGAAGAGGCGGCGGCATCACTGGCACTTCGAGCAAAACTATACCCTGCTCGGGACCGTGCAGCAGGGCGACATCATCGAAGAGAAGACGAACCCGCAAAACTCCGTTTATCAGCTGCCCAAGACGACTTTCCTCACCGAATTCAGACCCGAGCTCAAAGCCAATTACACGCGCGTGTATAAGGTCGTCCTGAGGCCGAGGGCGCAGTTCCAGGAAGAGATGCGGGATCAGAATACGCCCGAGTTCAAGAAGCAGACGACGACGAGCAAATTCTGGTTGAACGAGGGTTACGTCGCCGCTCAGCCCAGCGACGAGTGGCAGTTCGTGACCGGTTACCAGAACTATCAATGGGGCCCGGCGGAGCTGGCGAGCCCCTCGAACCCTATTTTCAGGGACACCGGCCTCAACAAAACCTATTTCTTCGAGACGCGCGGCCATGCCCTGGTGCGCATGAACTATGCTCCCAGCGCGCAGACCAGCTTCGTCGCTTTGGTCGAACCGACCGAGAACAACGAGGACCGGCCGCCTTCCGATAAGTATTTCCGCAAAAAAGCTGTGCTCAAAATGGAATATTCCGACGAGACCCAGACCAACTACCTCGGCCTCGTGATCTCGGGCGCCGAGCAGGATCCCATCCAGGAAGGGGTCTACGGGCATTACGAGCTCGTGCCCGGATTCAGCGCCTACTTCGATGCCGGCTCCCGCATAGGCTCCCGCACGTTCTACGCGGG
>JASLCY010000034.1 GCA_030151925.1 Oligoflexus sp. | reverse complement strand
GATACCAGCGTCCTGCAATGGACCGTGTTTAAGACGATGGCGGAAGAGATGCTGTCGGGCGTCGGCTTCCGCAGCGCGGACGAGCTCGATCCCACGCTCTTCATCGTCGGCGACGCGAAACAGTCGATCTACGGCTTCCGCGAGGCGGATGCCGAGATCCTCGTGACGGCCGCGCGGTTCATGGTTTCGCGCGAGGCCCTCGATATCGAGCTGAGCGCCTCCTATCGCACCCATTCGCTGCTCCTCGGTTTCATCAACCAGGCGATGGAACCGCTTATCGAACAATTCCCCGCGCACGTCGCCGCTGCGGACGAAGGCGTTCCCCTGGTGCGCGGCCACGCTTCGATCACGATCGGCCCCCTCTTCACCCCGCAGGGCGAGAGCGGCAGCGCGATCGAAGACGAGGCTCGTTATATCGCCGATACGATCGCCGAACGCATAGGCCGCGGCCATCTCGTTTACGACAAGCACCTGGGCGGCTACAGGCCTCTGCGAGCCGCCGACTGCGCCTTGCTTTACCGGGCCTCGACCCACGCGCGCACCTATGCGGCGGCTCTCCGCGACCGCGGGCTCTCGGTTCGCATCGAAGAGGGCCAGAGCTTCTTCCAGCGTTCTGAGATCAGCGACCTGCTCGCGTTCTGCCGCCTGATGGCTTATCCGAACGATATCCAGGCCGCCTTCCAGGTGCTCAAATCACCGCTGGTCGGCGCTCCCGAACGCAGTATGCTCGAAGCCCTCCGCGCGCAGAAAATCCTGATCGACAGCGATGCGAGCCTGAGGCGCAGCGATCAGGTCATGCCTCTGCTCGACGCTCTGGGTGATGCGGCTTCGATCCTGCGCGAAGTCTTCATCACGCGCCACCAGTGCAGGCCCTATGAATGCCTCCAGGGCTTCCTGGGACGCACCGACGCCTTATCCCGTTATTTCCAGGCCTTCGGCGCCGAAGAAGGCACCCTCGCCGCCGCGAACATCCAGAAATTCATGGAGCTGGTCCTGCTCACCGATCAATCGGCCGAGCTCAGCTGGATGCAGGTCCTGCGCGCGCTGCGGGAAAAGGAGATCGATGAGAGCATCAGCCTCGCCTCCGTATCCGAAGATGCCGTTCAGCTCATGACCATCCATAAGGCTAAGGGCCTCGAGTGGCCGCTCGTCGTGCTCACCGGCACGGGCGAGGAATGGGAGAAAGCCGATCTCTACTGGGCCAAACTCAAAGACAGCGGCCTCGGCACCGGCCTCGCTTACGTGGGCCGCCGCTCCGATCTCACGGAAGATGATCCGCACTTCGCGGCGCTCGCGAAGACCCTGAGCGACGAAGCGCTGCGGGAGAACTATCGTTTGCTCTACGTGGCCCTTACGCGCGCGCAATACGAGCTGGTGGTCACCGGCTACCAGCGCAAGGCGAAAGCCGAGACGAGCTATTTCCATGGCCTCCTCCGGACGACGGCTCAATCGATGGGTTTCCAGCCGACCGAAGACGGTCGTTCGCTCATCCTCGAAACGCACGACGATCTCCCTCTCGCGTCCGCGGCTCAGGAGAAAGAAGCATTCGCCGATCTCGATTTCCTCGACGCATGGGCGCCTCTCCGCATCGGCGAAACGGGAACACGCATCCTCGCGCCGGCTCGTTTGCTGGGTGAGAAAGAGGTCTTCACGCCCGGAACCACGTCCCTCCCCTTCGCGGCCGAAGCCGGCACGTACATCCATAAGGCTCTCGAGTCGTCCATGAAGGGCGATGAGTTGCCGCTCGAGGATTATTGGCAAACATTGCGTCGCCATCATCCTGAAGAGGCGTTCAGCAGGGCTTGGCCGATCGTCGAGGCCGAGAAACGGAAGGTGCTCGCCTCCGCGCCCTGGAACGAGCTGAAAACGCGAGCTACGCGCTACAGCGCCTCGCCCGAGATGCCTATCGCCTACCTCAAGGACAATATGCTCGTACGCGGCATCATCGATCTCCTGATCCAGGAAGACGAGAGGGCCTGGCTCATCGTCGATTACAAGACAGGATTGGATGCGCTCGGCCATCAGGGGGATTTGGTCGAGCTCTGCTACGCGAAGAATTACGACAAGCAGCTCGAGCTCTATAAAGAAGGCATCAAAAGATTGCACCCCGAATCGGAGGTCCGCACGGCGATCTTCTTTACGGCCTTGCAGCGGCTCGTCTATATCCCTTAAGAGATCTTCATCCTTTCCAAGGCATCTATACTTAGAAGGAAGAATTCCTGTTGCGACTTGCCCTCGCGACAGTGAATTTTTACATTCACCGCACACCAAACAAAGGATGGAGACTCATGGAAGGACGCGTCGTACTTTTGAATGGCGATATGGTTGCCGTACGCCTGACTGATTCAACATACAGTGTTTTCCGCCTCAACAAGCCGCTCCCAGTGGAAATCGGCGATAGTTTCCTCGGATGTTTCGTCACCACAGGTCCCCATCTTCTCCTGCACTCCCGCACGCAGCAGTGGGTGGACGTGAAGATCAAGCTGGCGAAAAACCAAGTCGCAGCCCGCACCAAACGTTATATCGGCAATCTCTGATATTCATGAGAATAGAAAAAGCCTTGATCCCGTCCCTGGGATCAAGGCTTTTTTATGGCTTTTAAAAGTCTAACGGTTATTTCTGCACGACCAGGAGCTGCGCATAACGCAGCGATTGCTCTACTCGGCTCAGGACGGTCGCCGCATCGGTCGCTTTCTGGAAGAATTCCACGACGCTCGAAGGCAGTCCGGAAGAGCCGCCCGCCTCCCGTTCACCGAGCAGTATCATCGGCAAAGAGGCGAAGAACGTATCGAGGTACTCCGCGAGCTCGAGGCCCGTGAGCGGCTTCAAATCCTCGTGGACGATCGCCGCATCGTATTCACGGAAACGACCGAGGAAACCCATCGCATGCACC
>JASLCY010000501.1 GCA_030151925.1 Oligoflexus sp. | reverse complement strand
CATCGCGCTCTCCGATCGGGCGTGGTCGCAGCTTTCGCAAAGGCCGAAGTTCTATTTCGATCTGAAGAAAGAACGCGAGGGTCAGGCGAAGGGCGAAACCGCCTGGACGCCGGCCACCACGCTGGTCGAGAGCCTGATCCCGTCCCTGGAGATCCTGAGCAAGCTCGGCCCCGAGGGCTGCGAGGCGCATCACAAACGCTTAGCGGAAGCCTGCCAGAAGGCAGCGCATGCCATGGGCCTAGAACTTTTCAGTAAGTCGCATCACTCTAACGCCCTGACCGCCATAGCGCTCCCGGCGACGGTCGATGGCGGCAAACTCGTCAAATACTGCCGTACACGCTTTGGCACTGTGTTTGCCGGTGGTCAAGACCATCTAAAGGGCAAAATCATTCGCCTCGCGCATCTCGGCGTCGTCGATGAATTCGATTTGATCGGCGGCATTGCGGCTTTGGAGATGGGTCTTCATAAGCATGGCAGCACCTCCAAACTCGGCGCGGGCGTCAGCGCTGCTATGCAAGCTTTAAATACCTGAATCGAATACCCTGTCCGCACAAGTGTTCGACGAATGAAAAGAAGTTAGAAATTTTGTCGGTTCAGGGTGACGAGGCCCTTGATGATCAGTTGCCAAAGCCCGGCGCCTACTGGTAATCTGCCGCAGAATGCATATTCCCAATGATGAAGAGACGGATCGAGGTCTATCATGAAAATTCTAGTGTTCCTTAAAAAAACACCCGATACGGAAAGCAAGATCACCATCAGCAGCAACAACGCTGCGATCGAATCGGGCGATGTGAAATTTATCATCAACCCTTATGATGAATACGCCATCGAAGAAGCTATCCAGATCAAAGAAAAGAACGCAGGTACGGAAGTCGTCATCGCCTCCCTCGGCGATGAGTCGGTTCGCGAACTGATCATCAAAGGCCTCGCGATGGGCGGCGACCGCGGTCTCCTCATCTCGAACGAAGGCCTGCAGAACGCCGACTCGCTCACGATCGCGAAAGTCCTCGCCGGCGTCGCGAAAGCCGAGAAAGCGGACCTCGTCCTCGTCGGCAAACAAGCGATCGACGACGACAACATGCACATCGGCCCCATGCTCGGCGAACTCCTCGGTTGGGCTCACGTGAACGTCGTGAACAAGCTCGTCATCGACGGCCAGAGCGCTCACGCGGAACGCGAAGCGGAAGGCGGCCACGTTGAAGTCTACAAGTTCGCTCTCCCGGCGGTCATCGGCGCGAACAAGTCGCTCAACAACCCTCGTTACGCGGCCCTCCCAGGCATCATGAAAGCCAAGAAGAAGCCGTTCGACGTGAAGAAACCGGCTGATTACGGCGTGGACGGCGCGGCCCTCCAACCGAAGGTCACCATCAAGAGCTACAAGTACCCGCCACAGAAACAAGCCGGCCAGATCTTCAAGGGCGAGCCGGTCGATGTTATGGTTGGCAAAGTCGTCAAGCTGTTGCGTGAAGAAGCGAAAGTACTCTAAGGAGAGCCTCTGATGAAAGTTCTAGTATTTATCGAACAACGTGAAAATAAGCTGAAGAAAGCCTCCTTAGAAGCGCTTTCCGTCGCCCGTCGCCTGGCCGGTTCCGCAGCGAACGTAGCAGCGGTCGTGGTCGGCGGTTCCATCGACGGCATCGCCGGCGAACTCAAAGGCCACGGCGCCGACACCGTATACGCTGCCGGCGGCGCGAGCTTCGAAAACTACAATATCTTCAACTACGCTGCGGCGGTTGAGAAGGCCGTTAAGACCTTCGGCGCGAACGTGGTGCTCGGCATGGCTTCGCCCATGGGCCGCGATCTCTTCCCACGCCTCGCGGCTCGCTTCGATGCGGGTATCGCGACCGACCTCGTCGAGATCAATGCGGCGGGCGACACCCTTACCGGTCTCAAGCCTATGTATTCCGGCAAGGTTTTCGCTGAAGTCGCTTTCCAAGGCGGCCTCCAGTTCGCGACCCTCCGTCCGAACGTCTTCAAGGCGGACGCGACCGACGGCTCGGGCGCGGTTACGAAACTCGACGTCGCTGGCGACGATTCGAAGCAAAAAACCATCGAAATCCGCAAGGATAAGAGCGAGAAAGTCGATCTTACCGAAGCGACCGTCATCATCTCCGGCGGACGCGCGCTCGGTTCGGCTGATGCGTTCAAGATCCTCAACGAAGCAGCCGACGTCCTCGGCGCGACCGTCGGCGCATCGCGCGCGGCTGTCGACGCTGGTTACGCTCCGCACGAGATGCAGGTTGGCCAGACGGGTAAGACCGTCAACCCCAACCTCTACATCGCGGCCGGCATCAGCGGCTCGATCCAGCACTTGGCGGGTATGCGCACTTCGAAAGTCATCGTAGCGATCAACACCGACCCGGAAGCTCCGATCTTCAAGATCGCGAACTACGGTATCGTCGCCGACCTCTTCCAGGCAGTGCCTATCTTGACTCAAAAAGTCAAAGAACTCAGAGGCTAGGTTTTAGCTTTTAAGTGATCTCATAGGGCGGTCTCACCTGAGGCCACCCTTTTTCTTTAAGCGGGCTCGACGGCATCAGCATCGAAGTAGCTTCGCCAATCGGGCCTTTGCAGGAAGTCTTTGGGAGCGCCGACGAACTGCGTCTGGCCCTGCTTGAGGACATGCACGATATCCGCGAGCTGCAATACGGCCACGCGATGCGCGACCATGATCACCGTAGAACCCTTCTTCGCCATGTCCTGCAAGGTCCTCAGCACCAGCATCTCGATCTCGGGATCGAGCGCGGACGTGCCTTCGTCGATGATGAGCAGCGGAAATTCGAAATAAAGGAGGCGCGCGATCTTCAGCCTCTGCGCCTGCCCGCCCGAGAGCAGGATGTCGCCGCCTTCGCCGACCTCCGAATGCCAGGTCTTCGGCAAACCCTCGACGAACTCCAGCAGCCCGACTTTCCTCAGCGCTTCCCGCAGCCGAGCCTCATCGAATTCCTGCTGCGGATAGACCACGTTGCTATAGAGAGGCCCCGGCAGGAGCTGAACGTGCTGCGGCAGATACCCGAGCTCCTCGCGCCCTTTGATCCCGAAGCGGATCGACCCGATCTGCGTATGCCAGAGACCGAGAATGAGCTTCACGAGCGTGCTTTTCCCCGAACCCGAGGGTCCGGCGACGGCATAGATCTTTCCGCGCTCATAGGCCGCGGAATACCCCTTCAACGCCATGCGCCCATCGTTTCCGTAGGCATAACCGAGATCCTGGATGCGCAAGGCCTCAGGGCTCGAAGGATCGGTATCCAGCGGCAGGACCGGGGCCGCAGCCGCCTTCATGCGATCCATGATGGCTTGAATGCGGCCGAGCGCGGCTTCCCCTTCCTTATTGCTGTTAAAGTATCGGCCGAGCTTCGAAGCGGACTGCGAAAGCACGCCGAGCAGGACGAGGAAGGAGAGGAGCGTGCTCGCGCTCATCTGCCCCTTGGCGATCGCGTTCAAGGCATAGATCAGGACCAGCATCATCGCGGCCACCGCGATCACTTCCATCATCGGCGAAGTCCGCGCCTTCACGCGCGCCGCGCGCAGGAAGTTCTTCAACAGCTCGCCCGACTTCTGTTCCATCCGCTCCTGCTCAAGGGTCTCCGTCTGGAACTGCTTGATCGTCTCAACGCCCGTCATGCGCTGCTGGAGCCACTCGACCATCACGCTGCTGTTGCCGAGGGCCGCTTGCGAGCGTTTTCTGAGTTTTTTCCCGAGCTTGGATAGCACCGCACCCGCCGGCCCGATACCGACGAGGAAGATCAGGGCAAGCTTCCAGTCGAGCAGGAGGAGGTTCGCGAGGTAAAACAGGACCTGGATGAATTCCCGGGGAAAACCGCCGTAAAAGTGCACGAGATATTCCCGGACCATCCGCACGTCGGTGCTGATGGCCGATGCGATCTCCTGATCGATCTCCTGATTGAGTTCGCGGCGTTGCTCAGGATTCACCTCGAGATAGGCCGAGACGATGTCTTCGCGCATCTCCTTGGCGACCTGCTCGCTGCTCTTCTCCCAGAGATACCATTGCAGGAGGGCGAGGGCCGCGCGGAAGAACGACGACACCACGAGGATCATCGGCAGCTTCGCCCAGAGCTCGGAGCTCATCATAGAATCGTGGCCGGACAACCGTGTGGCCCATTCACCGATGTTGTTGCCCATGAGCTCTTTGAAGGACACGAGGCGCGAATCGTTGGGTTTGCCGAGGACATCGAAGACCGGGCCGATCAGGGAATACGTAAGGCTCGAAACCGCGCCCAAAGCAAAGGTGCAGATCGTCGCGATCGTCAAAGACAGGCTGCGGCGCTTAAGATAGGTATAGATCACGGGTTCGCCGTTAAAGTAAAAAACCCAGGACTCTTTACAGGCCTGGGTTTGATCTAGAGTTCTGGTGCGAAGGGGGGGACTTGAACCCCCACAGCCTACGGC
>JASLCY010000019.1 GCA_030151925.1 Oligoflexus sp. | reverse complement strand
ATCGCATCGAGGAGGTCATCGTCCTCGAGAACCACGACAAGGAACTGCAGAAGATCATGGAGACCGCGGGCGAGGATTGGCTCAACAAACCCTTCAATGAAAACGAACAGGCGGGTGGTTGAGCATGGAGAACCTCCTGGGGCAGAGCGGCCTCGCGAGCTGGAGAAGTCGGCTGAAAGGCTGGAAGCCCAAACCGAACTCGGGCTCCCTGCTGAAGGACGTCGTCTTCATGCTGGCGATCGTCTTCATCCAGACGACCGCGCTGCCCACCGTCTTCGGCTCGGTCATCGTCTTCGACCTCGTCACGCCCTGGCTCGTGGTCACGGCGGTTCGGCAAAAGCCTTTGCAGGGCACGATCATCGCCCTCGTCGGCGCCTTCGCGCTCGAGACGAAGATGGCCGTCCCCGCGGGCATTTACCTCTGCTCCTATTGGATCCTCGTCAACATCCTGTTCCAGATCCGCCCGGCCCTCTCCTGGCGTTATCGTGTGCCGTGGCTCGCGTCCTATACGATCGCGGGGCTTTGGATCATCCTGTTCGAGACCTTCGTCCTCAGCTTCCTGCATGATTCCTGGAGCTTCAGCCCGGCCTTCCTCATTCGCAAGTCGGTGAAGCTCGTGATCGGCATCGCCTATGGAATGATGCTCGCCCGTGAATGGATGCGTATCGACGCCGAGGAGCCGGTGCCCCTATGACCAAGATCCACAAACAAGAGAGCCTCCTCGTCGAATCCCGCTTCATGTGGGCGAGCATAGTCCTGCTCATGGTCGCCCTGGGCCTGCTCTTCCGCCTCTGGTACATCCAGATCTATCGCGGCGATTATTATCGTGAGATCGCCGAGAAGAACCACGTGCGGAAGATCGAGATCCCGGCGCCGCGCGGCATCATCTTCGACCGCAACGGCGAAGTCGTGCTGGGCAACCGGCAATTCTACGACCTCGTCTACATTCGCCAGTACGTGACGGACAAGGATACGACCTTCAAGGTCCTCTCGCGCCTCCTGCACGTTCCGGTGAGCCGCTTCGAAGTGCGTTTGGAAATGACCCAGACGCAGCCGAAGTTCCTGCCCGTGGTGCTGAAGCGCGACCTCTCGCAGCACGAAGTCTCGGTCATCGAAGCGAACAAGATCTTCCTTCCCGGCATCGAAGTCCGCGTCGCCCCTCGCCGCGACTACAGCGCGGACGTGCCGGCGCATATGCTCGGTTATCTCCGCGAGATCGATCCCGAATCGCTCGACCAACTCAATGCGGACAACCCCGACAACCCTTATCTCCTCGGCGATCTGGTCGGCAAGATGGGGATCGAGGCGCAGTGGGAGAAGTACCTGCGCGGCCAGCGCGGCTACAGCCTGATCCAGGTGGATGCGTTCGGCCGGCAAAGCCAGGGCCTCGAACCGAACGGCTGGTCTCTGCCCAGCGTTCCTTCGCAACCGGGCGCCGACCTCGAGCTCACGATCGATTACGAGCTGCAGAAGGTGACCAAGGAAGCCTTCGCGGGTAAAAACGGTTCGGTCGTGGTGTTGAACCCGCAGACCGGCGAAGTCCTCGCCGCCGTGAGCGAACCGGGCTTCGATCCGAAGATCATGCAGCAGGGCCTCTCGAACGAGGACTGGCGCGGCCTTATCGAGCATCCGTTCAAACCGCTCCTCGATAAGACCACCGGCGGCGAGTTCCCGCCCGGTTCGGTTTATAAGGCTGTGGTGGCGATGGCCGGCCTCGAGGAAAAGGTGATCGATGAGAATCGCACCTTCTTCTGCCCGGGTTATTACACGCTCGGCGACCGGCGCTTCTATTGCCACGACCGTCGGGGCCACGGCGCGGTCAACATGCAGAAGGCGCTCATGAAGTCCTGCGACGTCTACTTCTATCAGGTCGGCGTCGAGCTCGGCGTGGATCGCATCGCGCGTTATGCGAAGGCCCTTGGTCTCGGCGATAAACTCGGCGTGGCCCTGAACATGGAGCGGCCTGGCCTGATCCCGACCTCGGCGTGGAAGATGCTCACCTATCGTTTGCCCTGGGCGGGCGGCGATACGCCGAACATCTCGATCGGCCAGGGTTATGACCTCATGACCCCGATGCAGATGGCCAACCTCTATGCGACGATCGCCAACGGCGGCAAGGTCTTCCGGCCTTACTACGTGAACCGCGTGACGAATCACGTCGGCGAGACTATCTACGAACACCATCCCGAACTCGTGCGGCAGGTGACGGAAATCAGCCCGAAGACCTTCCAAGCGGTGCGCGCGGCCCTCGAAACGGTCGTCATGGATCCGCACGGCACGGGTAAAAGCGCGTCGGTCCCCGGCGTGACGGTCGCGGGCAAGACCGGTTCGGTCCAGGTCGTGAGCCTGAAGAAGAACCGCAACCAGACCGACGTGAGCATGAACTGGAAGGAGCACGCGATGTTCGCGGCCTTCTCGCCGACCGAGAATGCCGAGATCGCGGTCGCGGTCGTCTCGCAGAACGATATCGTCGGCGGCGGCGGTAAATCCGCGGCGCCGGTCGCCGGCAAGATCATCAAGCGTTACTGGGAACTGAAGAAGGAACGGGCGGCGATGGCCCAGGCGCAGAAACAGGAGGGTGCACATGCCAAGCAAGAAAAAGCCAACTGACGGCGTCTTCCTCCTGCCCGAAGGCGACCTGAAACGCAAACGCAACCCCCAGCTCATCCTGCTCCTGCTCCTCTTCTTCGGCCTGCTGGGGATGGGTCTCATCAATCTCTATAGCGCGAGCCTCGGGGCCGGCTATTTCGGTTCGCAGCTGCGCAACCTGACCATCACGCTGAGCGCCTTCGTGCTCTTCGGTTGGGTCATCCCGATCCGCTACGTGAACGACTACGCATACTGGTTCCTGGCGTTCGTCAGCCTGCTCCTGCTCGTCGTGTTCCTCACCGGGCGCATCGCGGGCGGCGCGCAGCGATGGATCCTGCTCGGGCCGTTCAGCTTCCAGCCGTCCGAGTTCGCGAAGCTGTCCGTCGTGCTCACGGTCGCGCGTTTCTTCGCCTCCAACCGGCAGGAGGCGCCCTATACGATCCGGGACCTGATCCCGCTCGCGAGCTCGGTCGGCATCATCTTCGTCCTGATCTTCGCGCAGCCGGATTTCGGCACCGCGGGCGCCTGCGCGCTCATCGCGGTTTGCCAGCTCGCCTTCATCCGCATCAACCTTCGCAGCATCGGCCTGGTGCTGCTCTCGATCCCCATCGCCCTCGCGGTGCTGTGGATCCGCATCCTCATGCCCTATCAGAAGCTCCGGGTCCTGAACTTCATCAACCCCGAGCACGACCCGCAGAACTCGGGTTACCAGTCGCTTCAATCCCTCATCGCGGTCGGCAACGGCGGGCTCTTCGGCAAGGGCTTTACCCAGGGAACGCAGGCGCATCTGCGTTTCCTCCCCGAACGCCATACCGACTTCATCTTCTCGGTGTTCGCCGAGGAATGGGGACTCGTCGGCGTGCTGCTGCTGCTCGCGCTCTACGTATTCATCATCGCGCGCTGTTTGTGGATCGCCGCGAACGCGAAGGACACCTACTCGCGCCTGCTCGCCGGCGCGATCAGCATGTCGCTGTTCGTCTACGTGATGGTCAACGGCGGCATGATCACCGGCATGCTGCCCGTGGTCGGCGTGCCGCTGCCGCTGGTCAGCTACGGCGGCACGTCGGTGGTGTCGCTGCTCGCCGGCTTCGGCGTGCTCATCTCGATCCACGCGCACCGGCGCAATCCCGGCGCGTCGTAGCGCGATCAGGCATCGCGCTCGTCGTCCTCGAAACGCAGGTGTTTCACGCTGCGCCCGTTGCGGCGCACGAGCTTGAGCGCCTCGATGCCGACCTTGATGTGCGCCTCGA
>JASLCY010000005.1 GCA_030151925.1 Oligoflexus sp. | reverse complement strand
GGCTCGAAGAACTATTCCGGCATCGGCGCCTAAGGAGGGCAGCATGCTTCGGTATCTACGCATCTATTTGAACTTCATGCGCTTCGCGGCCTCGCGCGCGCTGCAGTTCCGCGCCGAGCTCGGGTTCCGCATCCTGATGGACGTCGCGTTCTATGCGATCTTCCTCGGCTTCTACAAGGTCCTCTACAACCACGTGCCGACGCTCGGCGGCTGGAACGAGGAGCAGGCGCTCGTCTTCGCCTGCGGTTTCATGGTGGTGGACGCGCTGCAGATGACCTTCTTCGGCGATATGTATTATTCGTTCCAGATGCTCTATCGGCAGGGCGGGCTCGACCACTACCTGACCAAGCCCATCTCATCGTGGTTCTTCGTGGGCTTCCGTTACATCAACTTCGCTTCGCTCGTCAACGTGCTGATATCCAGCTCGCTGCTCGGCTATTTCCTCGCGACCTACTCGGGAACGTTCCATTGGTGGGCGATCGCGATCTACATCTGCCTGCTGGTCCTCACCGGACTGCTCTATTTCCTCACCATCTTCCTCTTCCTGATGGTGATCTTCTGGTGGGAATCGGCCGAAGCGATGATGACGGTCTACTTCGAGGGCGTGAACTTCGCCTCGCGGCCTCACCACATCTTCAAGGGCCTGCTCCGCGTGGTCCTGCTCACGATCATACCTTACTCGGTGTTCGCCTCGGTGCCGGCCGACGCGCTCTTCGCCCAGGTGGGCTGGGGCTCGGTGCTGCACGTCCTCGAGGTGGTGGCCGCGTTCATCGTCTTAAACCTGGTGGTGTGGCAGCTCGGATTGCGGCGCTATTCTTCGTCCCTCGGTTAAACGGACTATCGTCTCGAGGAGCTGCTCGCGATTGATGGGTTTGGCGATATGGTCGTCGAACCCGGCCGCGAAGCTCTTCTCCCTGTCTTCCTTCATCGCATGCGCGGTCAGCGCGATCAAAGGTTTCCGATAGCCCTGCTCCCGCAGGCGGCGGCACGTCTCGTAACCGTCGATGCCCGGCATCTGGATATCCATGAGGACGATGTCGTAAGCCGCGGATTTGAGCCTTTCGAGCGCCTCGTAACCGCTCTCGAGCGTATCCACCTCGAGTCCTGCCATCTTCAGCATGCGGGTGAGCAGCCAGCGGTTGTCCGGCGCATCGTCGACGACCAGCACGTTGCGGCCGGCCAACGCCAGGTATTCATTCTGAGGGCGCGAGCGCCGCGTCTTCTCCCGTTCCATGTTCATGCGATTCGCCGCTTCCAGCGCGTCTTCGAGCGAGTTGGTGAAAGGGATGCCGGTCATCGAGCCGACGCCGATCGTGATGAGGAAGGTCGAACCCTGCCCGAGCTCGCTGGCTTCGATCACGACGTCGCCCTGCAACGCCTCCGCGAGCCGTTTGGCGAGCACCAGGCCGAGGCCCGTTCCGCCGAAGCGCCTCGAGGTCGAGGCGTCCGCCTGCATGAAGGGCTGGAACAACCGTTCTTTCTGCTCGGAGCTTATGCCGAGTCCGGTATCGCGGACGCGGAACGCGAGCCTATCGACCTCGCCCGGCAGGTAGCTGAGGGTGACGGTGACGCCGCCGCGCGCGGTGAATTTGATCGCGTTGCCGATGATGTTGATCAGGATCTGCTTGATGCGCGTGATGTCAGACGTGATCATGAGCGGCAACGGGCCGTCCTGCTTCACTTCGAGCGAGATGCCCTTGTCGATCGCGAGATGCCTCAGCAGGTAGATGCCGTCCCTCACCAGGTCGACGAGCGGGAATTCGCTGCTCTCGAAATCGATGCGGCTCGCTTCGATCTTCGAGAGGTCCAGGATGTCGTCGATCAGGCGGGAGAGCTGCGCCCCGTTGCGTTTGATCGCTTCCAGGCATTCGCTCGGGTCGCCGTCCGGCGCGTTCATCATGAGGTCGGCGGAACCGAGGATGGCGCCGAGCGGAGTGCGGATCTCGTGGCTCATGTTCGCGAGGAAATAGCTCTTCGCCTGGTTCGAATCCTCGGCGATCTGCTTCGCGCGCGCCAGCTCCTTCTGCGTCTGCTCGTTCTCCAGGAACTTCGTCCTCAGGGTGTCCTTCGCATGGCGGAAATTGGCGATCAGGAGGTTGACCTCGGCGAGGTCGCTGCTCGGCCAGGGGAGGCCGTTGTCGCCCGAGACGAGCTCATCGAAGCGGGCCGTGACGTCGGTGAGCTTCAGGAGGCTCTGCGTGATCAGGCGGCTGATGAGGGAAGCGCCCAGCAGCGCGACGCAGGAGAGGCCGAACATCAGGGCGAAGGCCCGCGTGTAGGTTTCCTGCAGGAAGGTTTGATGAGGCGCGTAAGGAGCTTCGATGATGACCGACCAGCCCGGGATGCCGGAGAGCGCGACCCTGCGGCCGAGGACGGACTTCTCCCAGGAGGAGAAGAAGGTGGTGCCCGGCGTGCTCGGCGACCATTGGAAAGTGCCGTCGGGTTGTTTCGTGAGCCGGCCGTGGCTCAGGTACTCGAGGGTATCGCCCGGACGCTCGTGAGGATTGGTCGAGGTGATGACGCGCTCCTTCGCGTCGAGGATCACCGCGTGATAACCGAGCCGGCTCACGAACTTGAAGAGCGTCTCGTTCAGCTTCTCGAACTCGACGACGAAGCAGGCGTAACCGAGGAAGATGCCCGAGTTCTGTATCGGCCAGCTGATCGTGATGTAGGGCGGGAGCTGGAGCGTGCCCATGAAGACGTCGGAGAAGACCGGCTTCATCGTGCGTTTGAGGTCCTGGAAATAAGCCCTGGCGCCGAAGTTCCGGCCGCGCGTGCTCTCGCCCCTCCGGTTCACCGGCGGGTCGATCGCGACGACGTTGGCGTCGGCATCGGCGATATAAGCCGCGCGCACCTCGGGGATCATCTCATTCGCGACCGCGAGATCGGTCTCGAGTTCCGGCGTGTAGGCGACGCCGACGCGCTCGGCGACGCGCGCGAGGCTGCTGAGGGCCGCGAAATGCTTATCCCGCCACGCGGTCAGGTGAGTGTCGATCGCGTTGGTGGTGGAGATGAGGTTGGTCTTGATGTCGCCCCGGATCTTCTGGGTGGTGCCCTCGGCGTTCCAGATGTTCTGGAAGAGCAGGGGGATGAGCACGAGCGTGGCGAGCAGGGTGAAGCAGGCTTCGGCGACGCCGAGCCGCAGCTTTTCCCGGCGGCCCCAATTGCGGATGGCGGGGACGAAGCTGAACAGGATGCTCGCGATGGTCGCGTTCAGGAGGCCGTTCACCGCTTGTTTCAGGGCGAGGAGCTGCGTCCCGCCCAGGCTCATGGCGAGGTAATAATGATAGGCGGCGATCAGCAGGGGGAGGCCGATCAAAGACCAGAAGCAGGCCGAGGCCAGCAGCAGGTTGAAGCGCAGGCGGCGCGTGAGCAGGCCGATGACGAGCGTCTCCATGAGGCCGATGAGCAGGCCGATGGGATGCCCCCAGTAGATCGAGAAGTAGATCCCGCTCACCAGCGAGACGAAGAGGGCCGGCCTGAGGCCGAGTATGAAGAGGGCGAGCAGCGAGGCGGTGCTGCCGAAGAAGAATTCCATGTTCTGGAATACGGGCACGGAAAAATAATTGCCGAGGATGCCCGCGGCTGAGAGGAAGATCAGCGTGAGCCATTGCTGTGTGGAAAAAAGGCGGCGTATCGACACCATAAGGTTTGGCTCACCAGATTGTTTAGGGTTTTTTCCGGCACACCACGAAGCTTAATATATTCTACTGGGCGACACGAGAGTGAAAGCATTTCTAGAGGAAATATTGGGCCTATCATAAGGAATGTCGCCTGGATCTGCCTAGAGGATTCATTTAGTATCAGAGGCGAAGCCGGAAGAGCCAGGTTCCGGTCCCATCTCGTCTGCGATAAGGAAGACTTACAAATGAACAATACCGACGAAGGCATCAGCGGAGCGGTCTTGCCCTTTGTATTCAATTCAAGGGGCGCCCCCGCTCAGTCCCCTCTAAAACCCAAGGCCCTCGAAGGGCTGAAAGTGTTGGCGATAGACGACGACAAGGACGCGCGCCTGCTCGTCAAGACCATCCTGAAACGCGCGGGCGCCGAGGCCGTGATGGCGAGCTCCGCCCAGGAGGCTTTCGAGCTGCTGCAGAGCTTCACGCCGGACGTGATCGTGAGCGATATAGGAATGCCCGATGAGAACGGCTATGAGCTGATGCGCCGCGTGCGCCGCACCCATGCCGCCGCGAGCCATGTCCCGGCGATGGCGCTCACCGCCTGGGGCCGCGAAGAGGATCGCCGCGAAGCCCTCGAATCGGGTTTTCAGGATCATATGGCGAAGCCCGTGGACGCCCGCGAACTCGAGGCTATGGTCCTCCGCCTCGCAAAGCTCGCTTACCATTAGAAGCGCTCTCATAAAGGCGATGGCGTCGTTCGTCGGGCGCCCTCTCCTCGAGCCTAGCCCTCCCCTCCATGAGAGGGCTTCTAGGCTTTCAGTGGCCGCAGGTCTGGGTCACCGAGTCCGCGGTCTTGTAGATATTCGCCTCGGCGGTCTGGGCGATGTCGGCGTCGAGGCCGTCGGCTTTTTTCCTCACGGCTTCCATCGCGTCGGCCGCCGCATAGAGCTGGTCGCGAATCTTCGAGCAATCCGCCGAACCGTAGCCGTCGAGGTCGCCGTTGAAGGTGATGCCGCGCGCGGGAACCTTGCCGACGTAAAGCGGCTCTGGATCCCAGACGGTGTGTTGCCACTTATAGCCGAGCTTGATGCCGGTGGCGTCGGAGATCTTCTTCCAGATCTTTTCAAAGTCCTTGGGAAGAAGGCTTTCGAGGCCCGCCTTGGCGAACACCGAGACCTTGCCGTCGAGCGCCTTGATCTCGGCGGTATCCATGCCTATGTCGCCGTAAGTGAAGTCCTGGTCCGGGAGGTAACCCATCGAAGCGCTGGTCGCGACCGTGGTTTCCATCAGGGTCAGGACGCCTTCGACGCCGGCCGAGACGATCTTGAGGGCGTTGGCCGAGAGCGAGACGCTCGAGTTGATGCCGATCTTAGGCTGGAAACGCAGGGAGATGGCATCGTCCTGGCGAACGAGCGCCTCGGCGCGGAAGCCGATCTCACCGCCGATGCTCGCGTCGGCCTCGAGGCCGACCATCACCGGATAGGGCAGGGTGAGGTCGCGGGTGAAGGATTGCTCGACGACGGCCTTCTTCTCGAACTTGTACTTGTCGTCCTTGAAGAGGCGGACGTGGCCCTCGACGCCTTCGACGTCGAAACCGGCCTTGGCCTCGATATCGATGATGTTGAATTCCTTGTCCTTCTCCATCGCCTTCTTCTGGTCGTCCGTGAGTTTGTCGAGCGTCAGGAACGTGGGGAAGATCGAGCCGTTGAGGTAGTATTCGCCCTTGATATTGCGGGCGCTGCCGGGCGTGAGCTTCGACACGCCGGAGGTCTCGACCTTGGCGTTGGTGCGGATGCCGATCTTCTGGAGATCGCCGAAGATGAGGTCGCCTGATTTGGAATAGGGCGCGAGATCCTGGGTATACTCGTTGGTCTTCACGAAATCCGCGAGGTTGAAGAGTTTTTCTTTGTCGCTCTGGTCATCGCCTTTGACGGCCGAAGCGCTGGACTGGACTTGGCCGCAGGCCTGCAGCAGGGGGAGCGAGATCAGACTCAGGGCCACAAGAACTCTCACGCGCATACGGGACTCCTCTACGAGATTTCTGGCAGGCTGTTCTGCAAAAAACGGCCGCATGCATTATTTAATGATTCTGAAAGGTTAATAAAAAACCAACCGACCAGATCTTAGACAGGTGCCTAGGAATCCGACCCTTGGCATGGCTGTTGCTTTGTTTATCGGGAGGCCGTCCCGCACGAGGGAGGCCAGGCTTCTAGCGCTAACCGCAAAGCAACACGCAAAGCAAAAGGTCCCAGCCTATGAAAAAGCCAGAATTCACAGCGTCCACGACGCAGAGCTTCTCCCGTCTCGGTCTCGTCTCCTTCGTCCTGGCCACGGCGCTCGCCGGAGGTTGCCACAAGAATTACAATACCGATAACCCGACCATGAGCGGTGAGCGCCCCGATCTTTCCTCGCAGGCGAATCCTCTCGCGAATCCAGCGGACAACGGCGCGGGTTCCGTAGAGCCTTTAAAAAGCGTGGTGAACGCGCCCCAGCCCGAGAACCCCTCGTCGCTCGAGACCGTGAATCCCACGACCGCGCAGACGCCTAATCCCGACGAGGCAACGGCCAGCGACGCCAAGGCCGCGGATACCGTCCCGCAGCAATCCGGCGTCATCCAGAGCGCTTCGCAGACCACGACCCTGAACCCGCCCACGACGGCCGCCAAGGTGAATCGTCAGAACGGGAAGCCCGTGGAAACGCCCGTCAAGGCGGTGATCTCGGCGACGATCGACAATTCGCCGGCGACGACCGAACCCCAGGTGGATGAAGTGATTTCAAAGCAGGATTGTTTGGATGCGACACATAAAAGCTACGGGACCTTCACGGTGCCCAAAAACAACGATTGTCCCCCAAGTGCGCGCTGGAAGTTGAATGAGAAATGGCAGAATAAAGAAGCAGGCCGCTAATAATTCAAAATTTCTCACTACTCATAACCACTTTTCGCTTAGAAACCGTCTTCCGCGAAATATAAGTCGAAATTGCTAAGCCTCCGCCACCGCTGGAATTCTTTCAGCGGCTGGCGGATGACCCTAGAGTCACACGTTGGGGTATTCGCGTAATTGCGACAGTAGAACATAAATGCTCAGTTAAAGTTGGCCAATAAGCCGATAAGCTAGATGTAAGGAAGAAATGTGAGGAGGTCTTTATGTCCAACAAACTGACCATTTCCTGCGAAGCGGATCTAGCAGACGTCGAACTCGAAGAGGGGCTGGCAGTCCTTATTCAGGACTCCGGCAAAATTCTTAAATGCATAACCGGCTATGACGGGCGCCTCACGTGGCAAACGCTCGCATCGAGCCGTTACGATTTACCAGCGGCCACTCCCCAGCTTCAGGAGATCGAGTACGAGCGCAGCGACGTCCGTGCCGAACCCAAGAGACTGATCAAGGTCTCGACCCGTCCGAAGTACTTGCACTGAGTCTTCTCCGGAAAGCTCTACAGCGCGTCAGCGGCTGTAGAGCCCACGGCACGCCCACCCGCCTTATTCCGCCGCAGGTTTCGCTTTGGGCTTGAGTTTCTTGATCAGCCCTTCCGCTTCCAGAATAGCTACTTTCTCAGCGCCATTGACCGGCTTGCCTCTTTTCTTAATCGCATAACGACCCGATTTCTTCTTGATCAGCTTGTAGCCTTTCTTGGCTGGTTTAGCCGATTTCGACGTGCTTGCTTTAGCCATCGCTGCTTTCCTTTAACAGTTAAGGTGGCGTCCATCGTATCACTATTCCTGAAGAAATTAGAAGCCTCCGGACTCTGATGTTGCCCTATTCGGGTTAGAACGTGATACTGGGTTTTCGCCACCGTGGAGAACCCGATGTCCAATACGCCGTCGCCCTTGATGCCTTTAAGCTGTGTGATAGTAGTAGGAGCCTCGGCCGGCGGCAGTCACGCTCTTCGCGAGTTCTTCGCCCGCGTCTCATCGATCCGTGTGAGCTTCGTGGTTCTCGAGCATCTCGACGTGAACAGCCAGAATCTCGCGCTCGAGACCCTGCGCCTCTTCACCAGCATGCCGGTGAAAAGCATCACGGCGGGCATGGCGATCGAAGCGGGGCAGGTCTATCTCGCGACCCCCCATACGATCGTGACGATAGAGAACGGCTGCTTCCAGGTGCAGCCGGCGGAGGGCGGCGACCAGAGGCGCAGCACGATCGACCATTTCTTCAGCTCGCTCGCCGACACCTTCAAGCAGCGGAGCGTCGGCATCGTCTTTTCCGGAGAAGGGTCCGACGGCGCGGAAGGCGTCAAAGCCATCGCCGACGCCGGCGGCATGACCCTCGCGCAGAACCCCGAGACCGCCGAGCACCGCAGCATGCCCGAGGCCGCGATCGAGACCGGTGCGGTCGACGTGATCCTCTCGCCTTCCGAGATGGCGGATGAGATCCTCTCCTACGAGAAGTACCTGCTCCGCCTGCTCGACCAGACGCGCATCTCGATCCTGAGGGATCAGATCGGGGCCGCGCTGAGCAGCATCTGCGAGGTCATGCACAAGGTCACGGGCCACGATTTCAAGCACTACAAGACGAACACCCTGATCCGCCGCATCCAGAGGCGGATGCAGATCCTCCAGCTCAAGAACGTGGCGGATTACGTGGAGCGGCTGAACGACAAGAACGATGAGATCGATGCGCTCTTCAAGGAGCTGCTGATCAACGTCACGAGCTTCTTCCGCGACCCGGACGCCTTCGAGACCCTGCGGACCCTGGTGCTCGAGAAGCAGCTGCAGAAGCACACGCGCGGGCAGAAGTACCGGGTGTGGATCGCGGGCTGCTCGACCGGCGAGGAGGCCTATTCGCTCGCCATACTGATCCAAGAGATCATCAGCGAGATGAAGAACCCGCCCGAGGTGCAGATCATCGCCACCGACATCGACGAGGTCGCCCTGAACGCGGCCCGCCGCGGATCCTATTCGGCCTCGATCGCCGACGACGTCTCGCACGAGCGCCTCAAGCGCTTCTTCATCCGGAAGGCCGGGCGCTATATCGTGACGAAGGAGCTGCGGGAGATGTGCCTCTTCTCGCTGCACAACCTCATCAACGATCCGCCCTTCTCGCAAATCGACCTGCTCACGTGCCGCAACGTCCTCATCTATCTCGGGCCGCACCTGCAGCAGAAGCTGATCCCCGTGTTCCACTACGCGCTGAAGCCGAGCGGCTACCTCTTCCTCGGGACCAGCGAATCCCTCACCGGGCACCAGGACCTCTTCCGCACCATCAACGCGAAGTACAGGATCGCGGAGCGGCGGGCGACGGCGATCAAATCGCCGAGCCAGCTCAGCAGCATGGGAAGCTTCTCGGCGCCGCGTTCGCTCGAGCCCCTGCAGACGACGGAAATGGACCTGACGCTCATCGGGCAGCGCATCATCCTCGACGAGTTCGCGCCCCGTTACGCGATCGTCAACGAGGAAGGGCAGATCCTGTCGGTCTCCGCCGGCGTGCATCGCTACTTCGAGCCGTCGGAGGGCGCGTTCCACAGCAACATCCTCAAGCTGGTGAGCCCGCCGCTGCGCTCGGCCCTGCGCACGACCTTCAAAGAGGCGAACAAGCATAAACGC
>JASLCY010000594.1 GCA_030151925.1 Oligoflexus sp. | reverse complement strand
CTATCGTGCCGCCGACGATGGACAGGCCGAGCGGGAGGCGGGTTTCAGAGCCGATGCCGCTGCCCAGGACCAGAGGGAGGGCCGCGGCCACGGTCGCGACCGAAGTCATGATGATAGGCCTCAGACGAATCGGGCAGGCTTTGAGCAAGGCCGCGGTCACATCGCGCGTCTGGCTCTCCTTACGGGTCTGGTTCGTGAACTCGACGAGCATGATCGAGTTCTTCTTCGCGATGCCCATCAGCACGATGAGGCCGATGAAGCTGAAGAGGTTGAGCGAGGCGTCGAAAGCCCAGAGGGCGATCAAGGCGCCGGTCACGCTGAACGGCAAGGCGATCAGGACCGGGATCGGATGCACGAACGAATCGAACTGGACGGCCAGGATCAGATAGGCCATCAGGATGCCGATGAGCATAGCCGCATAAAGGCTTTGGAACGCGGTCGCGAAACCTGCGGACGCGCCTTCGAGAGCGAAGCTGTAACCGGGCGGGAGGATTTCCGTCGCGATGGCCTTCGCCCTGTCGAGGACCGCGGCCTGCGATTTACCGGTCGCCACGTTGCCGAAGACGGAGATCGACCTCTGGCGGTTCACGCGGTTGATGCTCTGGATCGCCGGCTCCTCCTTGGTCTCGACCAGCTCGCTGAGCGGCACCAGGTTCTGCGCATTGTTGCGCACGAATAATTTCTTCAGATCCGCCGGTGACTTCACGTAGTCATCGATGAGTTTAAAGCGGATATCGTAGCGGCGACCGTTCGCCGTATAACGACCCGATCGAAGGCTGCCTATGCCCACCGACAACACCTCGCCGACCGCATCGACGCTCACCCCACGCTGCGCCATCTGCACTCGATCGGGTCTTACGATAAGCTCGGGGACGCCGCGGCGGAAGTCGGTGTCCATATCCACTCCGAGGCCTTCTTTCTCCAGCCTGTCCATGAGCTCGAGCGATTTCTGCTCGAGGACGACGAGGTCGGGACCTCTAAGGTTCAAGGCGATAGGGTTTTGCCGGCCGGTCGCGAGGCCGCGCGACGCGATATCGCGCATCGTGACCTTCATGCCCTTGATGTCGGCAAAGGCCTTGCGCAGCTGATTCATCACCGCGACGTGATTGACCTTACGTTCTTCCCGCGGTTTGAGCTGGATAGGCATGAAGATCTGGTTTACGTCGCCCCCGGCGCTGCCGCCGCCGACGGAATCGAAGAAGCCCAGGACGTTTTCGTTCGCCTTGAGGATGGCTTCGACTTTCGCGGCCGCCTCATTGGTGGATTCCAGCGAAGTCCCGGGTTTGAGCTGGGCGTTGAAGATGATCAGGTCCTGGTCCTGCGCCGGCACGAATTCCTGGCGAACCTTGCCGATCAGCAGCATGGAGACCGCAAAGAGCGCGAGCGACAGGATGATGACCACCCAACGCAGCTTGAGGGTGTATTTCAGCACGAATCGATAGCCGTGGGCGAACTTCTCGAACTGCACGTCGAGCCAGTGCTCGAGCTTGGAGATCTTCGGCTCCTTGCTGAGCAGGGCCGCGGCGCGCATAGGCGTGATCGTCACCGCCTCGAGCAGCGAGAGCAGGACCGCGGCGCTGAGCGTGACGCCGAATTGGAAGAAGAAGCGCCCGATCACGCCGTCCATGAAGACGACCGGCAGGAACACGGCCACGACCGCGAGCGTCGCCGCGATCGCGGCGGGCAGGACTTCCTTCGAACCGTCCGAGGCCGCGCGCTTCGAGCCCTTGCCGAGGCGGTAGTGCCGCATGATGTTCTCGAGCAGCATGATCGCGTCGTCGACGACGATGGAGATCGCGAGCGTGAGCGCGAGGAGCGTGAAGAGGTTGAGCGTGAAGCCCGAGAAATAGAGGATGGTCATCGTTCCCATGATCGAGGTCGGGAGCGAGAAGAGGATGTTGAGGGCGGCCTGGAAGCTGCCGAGGAAGAGGAAGCAGATCACGATCGTGATCAGGGCCGCGACGATCAGTTTCTCGATGGTCAGGTGCACCGTGGCGTCCGTCGACCGGGTGAAGTCGATCGTCACCCGCGATTTCATGCCTTTCGGGAAGTTGCCCTTGATCTCCTCGAGTTTCTTGGTCACCGACTCGGCGACCGCGACCTCGTTCGAACCCTTCTGCTTCTTGATCGAGATGCCGACCGCTTCCTTGCCGTCCACGCGACCGAGGCGGCGGATATCGGAGAGGCCGTCTTCGACCCGCGCCACGTCCTTGACCAGGATCGGGGTGTTGAAGATCATCTGCCCGCCGCGCGTCAGGATCTGGATGTTCTCGACGTCCTTCACGCTGGGCGCCTCACCGAGCCAACGCACCCTCAGCTCGCGAGGGCCGTAATCGAACTGTCCTGCGGCCGCTTCCACGTGCTGCGTATTCAGCGCGGCCACGACGTCGGAGATCGTCAGGTAGTATTTATCGAGTTTCTTCGGGTCGATCCAGATGCGCAGGTTCCTGTCGCTGAAGCCCTTGATCGACACCTCGCCCACTCCCGGCAGGAAGCGCAGCTGATCGAGCAGATAGGTATCGAGCCAGCTCAGGATCTCCTTGAGCGGGGCGTCGCCGTAGATCGCGACGATGATGATAGGATCGTCGTCCGGGTTCTGCTTCTTGATCACGGGCGGATCGATGCCCAGCGGCAGGCGCACCTGGCTGAGGGCGGACTGTACCTCTTGCAGCGCGACGTCCACGTTGCGGTTGATGTCGAAGGTCAGGTTGATCGAAGCCGAACCCTGTTTCGCCATCGAGCGCATCTCCTGGATGCCTTCGACGTTGAGCATGGCCGATTCGATAGGATCGAGCAGCTCGGACTCGATGACTTCAGGCGCGGCGCCGTCGAAGTTCAGCGAGATGTTCAACACCGGGAAATCCACGTCGGGCAGCTGGCTGATACCCATCTTGTTGAGCGTGATCGCACCGAACACGATGAGCGCGAACATGAGGACCCAGGCGAAGACGGGGCGTCTTATAGAAATGTCTATGAGATTCATGATAGGTCCAAACAAGTGAAGCGAGTGAGCAGGGATGAGACCACATATAAATCTATTTTACATGAGGCGAGGCTAAATTAGGATCAGGTCTCCGGGTCGGGCAAGCTTTTTTTCGGAATAAATACAATTTGTTACAATTCCCCACATCTTGCGGCTTGCTGATTTCGTGGGAATTTTCTATGAATTCCGCTCAGTTGAAACCATTCTTGTCAGGCGCCGCATGCAGATCCCCGAATACGAAATAGTTCACCTGAAGTCGGGGATCAAAAGCCTTCGGCAGATCGCGAATCATGAGACCTTCCATCCCGGCATCGGCCCGATGGCCGAAGCGAAGATCCTTCATGTCGCCCAGCATCGATTCAAGGAACGCATCACGAAGGACGAGCGATTCATTATCTGGGACGTCGGCCTGGGCGCGGCGGCCAATGTCGTAGCCGCCCTGGATGAGTTGAAAGATCTCGGCGGCGCGATCGAGATCCACAGCTTCGACCGCACGTTGAGCGCTCTCGAATTCGCACTCGAGAGCATCGATGACCTCGATTACCTCAAGGCGTACGAGAGCGAAGCGCGCATTCTCCTGCGCGAGGGCCGGGCGCAGATCGGAGAGCATATCACCTGGCATCTCCATTGCGGGGATTTCCGCGACACGCTCGAAGACCCGGGGCTTCCCCTGCCCCACTCGATCTTCTACGATCCCTACTCGCCGCGCGGGAACGTGGACATGTGGAATCTCGATCACTTCACGGCCATGGTCCGTCGCCTGGGGACGACAAGGCCGTTCCTCATGACGAACTACACGCGCTCGACTTACGTTCGCGTCACCTGGCTGCTCGCGGGTTTCCACGTCGGGGTCGGCTCCGCGATCGGCGAGAAGGAGGAGACGAGCATCGCCTCGAACGTCCTTGGTGAATTGCAAAATCCGCTGGCGGCCCCTTGGCTCAAACGGGTCCGGGTTTCGCACAGCTCGGCGCCGCTGCGGGGTCCTGAGTATCGGGTCGGACCGATCGCGCCCGAGGACTTCGAGCGCCTGGCCGGCCATCCCCAATTCCGCTCGGGCCAGGATTGACCGCTTTTCCAGCCCCATCTTATAATAAGTGGACTCCCTCAATCCCTTTACGCGTCAGTCCCAAAGGAGATCCACGATTATGCTCAGAGCAGCCCTTCTCGTCCTTACTTTCGCCTCGATCGCAGTCGGTTGCGGTGGATCGTCCTCGAAGAGCGACAACTCCACGCCGTCGGCGCCCTGGAGCAACACGGCGATGCAGAACCTCGTCACGAGCCGCTGCGCGACCGCCGGCTGCCATGACGGAACAGAAACTCACCGCAACTACAAGAACGTCTCGGAAGCGACGATGAAAGCCGATACGGACGCCAAGACCCAAGTAGACTCGAACGCCATGCCGCAAGACAGGGCCTTGAGCACGTCTGAGAAGGCGATCTTCGACGGGTTCTACGCGAACTGATCGCGCCCCGGAAAGAAAAAGCCCCTGGAGCTGCTCGGCTCCAGGGGCTTTTCTTATTCTCGGGTCAGTTGTCCGAATACGCGCTATCGATGCCGCTCGCCACCCACAGCACGGATTTGCCCGTGCCGTTGAGGATGTGGCTGATGCCGCTGCCCTTCGCCGTGCCGAGCCACTGCGTGACCACGTGGCGAATCTTCACGCCCGGGGCCGACGAGGCCTCGATCGCGTTCTCCAGCAGCGCGGGGTTATCGAAGAAGCAGTAGATGCCCATGCCCTGGCCGTTGAAGTTCTGCACCTTGTCGGCGACCTTGAAGGACGAGTAGCCGTTCACGTTATCGTGTTTCCACACGCCCTGCGAAGGGACGTCGTAGGGGATTTCCGACTGATAGAAGAAGACTTGGCCGTTCTCGCCGTTCCACAGCGTTTGGTACTGCTCGAAGTGCTCGACGAAGAGGCCGTAAGCGGTGACGTTATCGCCGTTGACGATGATGCCGTTCATCGCCTTGTTCACGTTCCAGCCCACGCCGTTGCCGTGGTCCGCGCGCCAGAGCCAGACGTTATCGATCAGGACGTTGTTGCTGTTGATCGTCACGCAGCTCTTCGCCAGGCCGGCCGTCGCGCCGCCGACCCGGCACGAGAGATCGCTCAGCACCACGGGGCTCGCGGCGTGGCTCTTGGCGTTCTTCGCGTCGCCGACCCGCACGAGCGTCGGCGATTCCTTGGCGCCGGCTTCGAACAATACGCCGGTCAGCGTCACGCCGTCGACGTCATCGATGACGAAGGCTTCCGTACCGAGGTCGGGTATGACGGTCGCGATGCCGAGGCCCAGGATGATGGTATTGGGTTTGGTGATGTGCAGGCTGTTCTTCGTATGATAGACGCCCGGGGTGAGGATGATGCTCTTGCCGGCATCCAGCGCGTCGTTGATCGAGCCCGCGGTATCGTATCCGGCGTGCGCGATGTAGAACTGGTCGATCGAGACCACGGGATCCTTCGCGCCGCCCGCCCAGCTCGCGCCGCTGCTGTTCGATTTCATGGCCGGCACCGCGACCGCGTAATTGCCGTATGAATCGATCGTCAGATAAGGCTTCTCGCGCACCGATGGGGTTTGGCCCACGGTCGTGAAATGCGATTTCCAATCGTCGGCGGGCGCGTCGCGGTCGCCGACGAAGACCATGTTCCAGACGCTGCCGTACCATTCATGGAGATTGGAGTTGCGCGTGAGGAACTGCTGCTGGCTGCCGGATACGATCTTATCGTCGATCACGGTGTCGGCGATATAACCGCCGCTGGTCCAGGCCGGATCGTACTTCGCGTCCCACAGGATGGTCGCGCCCTTCATATGGATGCGGCGCAGCTGGGTCGCCTGGGAAACGGCCCAGATGTTGGTGTTGTTATCGATGGTCGGCACGATCGCGAGGTTCTCGGCTCCTCGCCAGAAGTTTTGCGTGCCGTTGCCCTTGAACCAATCCGCGGTCACGCGCACCGCGCCGGTGATGGTCGTGTTGTCGGGAGAGGCGCCGAGGCCGAGGACCTGCGTGTAGAAGCCGACTTTGACGTCGAGGTTATAGGAGCCCGGCTTGAAGAGGAGCGCGTAGCGTTCGGTGCCGAACTGATTGGATTCCTGGCCCTTGAAGACCTGATCGAGCTTGGCCTGCATATCCGCCTGCGGCGTCGCGGGATCGAAGATCAGGACGTTCGGGCCGAAGCCCTGGGGCTTGGTCCCGCTCGGTCTGTCGTCCGCGCTGGCGACGCCGGTGTTTTGGGTCTTGCTTCCGCCATTGCTGTTGGAAGCATTCGCAGCATCCGCATCCGTGGACGCATTCGCCGAACCTTCGTCCGAGGCTCCGCTGGCGGTGTTTTTCTTGATTGAGTAGTGGACCGCTTCCGATTTTTGCGGGGAGCAAGCGAACAGCGCCAGACTCAAGACAAAAGGGCTCAAACGTGAATGCTTCATTCGTGTCCTCTGGTGAGAGGTTGTCTATTTTCTAATATCGGAATTATAGTAAGCCAAATTGATATATTAAAGCTTTTTTGTTCGGCAGGTGTATAGACAGCGGAAATTACACATAAAAAAGACGGCACGAAGGCCGTCTTGGAAGGGAATTGTCTTGGCTTCAGTTCGCAGGTGAAGAAACTTTCGCGAGACAGAGCGTATTGAGGTGAGCCAGGACCGGACGGAACGTGAGGAAGTCGCCAGAGGCCGTCGCCTGTTTTTCGATCGCGGGGCACACGGTCGTAAGCGTGCTCAATTCGAGCGTGCTGAGGGTCGACTTCGCAAAATCGACGACTTCCGAAGTTTCGATCTTACCGTCGTAATTGGTGTCGAGCAGGATCTTGACGAGCATCTTCGTGCCGTCGACGAGGTTGTTCAGCTCAGGCCCGAAATCGATGCGGCCGTTGCCGTTCGCGTCGTAGGAATCGATCAGGGTTTGTTTGAGGCCGTCGAGCTGCTCTTTGATGTTCTTGATCAGGTCGAAGGGATTGGTGAGGTCGAAGCCGAGGAACGAGAGCTTTTGGGTGCTGGCGTAGGCGGCTTGGTGCGTCGCGGTGCGTTGCAGCTCGAGATCCACGAGATCCAGCTTAGGCGCGGCGACCGCGGCTTTGCTGGTGAGGAGAAGGCTAAAAGACAGGGCGAGAAACTTTTTCATGCTGATGGCTCCCTTAGAATTTGCCGGAGAATAGGACGAGCGACGGGACTTGTCATGAAAATTTCCAATAAAATGTCCGTGGTGAGCGAAGCGAAAAAAACGCTACATAGGGCGTCGGGAATCACTCCCGACCAAACATGGAGTAACTATGCGTTTTTCCACCAAAGCCTTGGCCTCGTTGCCCCTCCTCGTTTCATTCAGCGCCGTTTCCCTTCCAAGTTTCGCCGTAGAACTACCCACGCCGACCAATTCCTTAGCCGCGTTGCTCGAGAAAGCCTGCCTGAATGAAGCGTGCATCTCGGGCTATCGCGTGCACTTTAGGCAGACTTCTTTCGAAGCCAAACGCCGGGAATTGACGGTCTATCTTACGCTCCAGGCGAATCAGGGCATTGTTTATCCCGTGCTCACCGATAGCTTCGAGGGGCAACTGACTCAGAGTAGTTTTACAGGGGTGTGTAAGATCCGGGAGGTGGCGAGCGATACCGAACTCGTGAACGGCGATCAGGTCGATGCCGGTTTCCTCGCCTCGACCGCCAGCTGCCTGCAGGCGCTGAGCGCCAAGACGGATCGTGCGCTCGCTCGTGATTAAACAAAAAAAAGAGAAGACGTCGCCGTCTTCTCTTTTCAGGCTGCGAGGCTTATTTACCTTTTTTGCCGGCGGCAGGGGCCGCTGCCTTATCGAGGGGCTTGGCGGCCTCGACGTTCAAGGTGATTTTCACGGCATCGCTCACGACGACGTTACCGTTGTCGCCGACCTTACTCCACGAGATGCCGAAATCCTTACGATTGATTTCGCCGGTCGCGTCGAAGCCGATTTTTTGGTTGCCGAAGCCGTCGGCGGCGGTGCCGTTGTAAACGACATCCAGCTTAACGGGCTTGGTCACGCTGCACGGCGTGACCA
>JASLCY010000581.1 GCA_030151925.1 Oligoflexus sp. | reverse complement strand
CTTCATGCCGCCGAACGGCGTCCTGAGGTCGCGGAGCATCCAGGTGTTGATCCACACCAGGCCGGCTTCGAGAGCGGCGGCGGCGCGATGCGTGGTATTCAGGTTCCGCGTCCAGATCGTGCTCGCGAGGCCGTATCTCGTGCTGTTGGCTTTCAGGATGGCGTCGGGGAAATCCTTGAACGGCGTGAGCGTCACCACCGGGCCGAAGACCTCCTCTTGCATGATCTCCGCCGTGACGTTCGGCACTTCGATCACGGTCGGCCGATAATAGTATCCGCCGCGGATATCGTCCGGGAGGTTCGTCGGCTCCGCGCCGCCGCAGAGCACCTTATAACCCTGCGCCTTCGCCCGCTCGACGTAACCTTCGACCTTCTCCTTGTGCCCGGCGCTGACCAAGGCGCCCATGAAATTCTCGGCTTTGCGGGGATCGCCTACGGTCAGAGCCTCGACCTTAGCGACATAAGCGGCCTTGAACTTCTCGTAGATCGATTCCTCGATCAAAAGGCGCGAGGTGCAGAGGCAGATCTCGCCCTGATTGGTGAAGGCGGAACGGACGCTCGTCGCCACCGCCGCCTCGAAATCGCAATCGGCGAAGATCAGACCGGGGTTTTTGCCGCCGAGCTCGAGGCTGAGCTTCTTATAATGCGGCGCCGCGCGGCGGCCGATGGCGTCGGCCGTCACGGTCCCGCCGGTGAACGAGACCAAAGGCACTTCGGGATGCCCCACCAGGGCGTCACCGGCCTTGCTCCCGAGACCGAACACGATATTGCACACGCCCGAGGGCAGGCCGACCTCGCGCATCACTTCCGCGAGCTTGTAGGCGGTGAGCGAAGTCAATTCCGAAGGTTTCGCCACCACCGTGTTGCCGGCGGCGAGCGCCGGCGCGATCTTCCAGGTCAGCAGATAAAGCGGCAGATTCCAGGGCGAAATAAGCCCGGCGACGCCCACCGGCTGACGAAGGGAATAGTTCATCACATGGTCGGAGGTCAGGAAGGATTTCTCCTCCTGATGCAGGATCGCTCCGGCGAAGAAGCGGAAATTGTCGATCGCGCGAGGGATGTCGACCGTCTTCGCGAGATGGATCGGCTTGCCCTGGTCTAGGCTCTCGGCCTCCGCGAATTCATCGAGCCGGCGTTCGATCCCGTCGGCTATGAGGCGGAGGAATTGCGCGCGAGCCTCGCGGCGTAGCGTCTTCCAACCGATGAAAGCCGACCGCGCGGCCTTCACCGCCTTATCGATGTCGGCGGCGGTGGAATCGGGGATCTCGCCGATCTTCCGGCCGTCGCGCGGGCCGTGATTATCGAGGTAAGCGCCTTCGAGCGGAGCTGCGAAGCGGCCGTCAATAAAATTCTGGATGCGAACCATCTTGCCAGCCTTTCACATAGGAATCAGGGTTGAAATCCCAGCGATCCTGATCGGGATCCCAGTCGTCCCAGGGCTTCACGTCCTTCATCGCGTGACGGAGATCGGGCGGGATGATGTCTTCGACGATAAACGCCTTCTGCCGTTCGAGCGGATAAGGGTTGCGCAGCTCGAACCCCAGGACGCCGAGCACCCAGCGCGCCACGTACCAGGTCCCGCGCGGATCCCAGCCGTGCGCGACCTTGATCACGACGCCGAGGCCGTCCGGGTAATCGGGGTGGATGATGCTGAGGCCGAGCAGGCCGTCCGCGCCCTCCTTGGCGATCACGCGGCCGCCGCAGGATTTCAGGATGGTCGAATCCAGGCGGTTGAAGCCGCCGATATAATCGGGATTCCGCACCATGGCTTCCCAGATCCAATCCTCGTCCTTGCGCACCGCGAGGTCGGCGAAGAGCGCGGCGAGCTCGTTCACGGTCATCGCCAGGGTCGGCAGGCCGCAGCCGTCTTTGGCGAAGATATCGGATTGCAGGCCCTGGCCCAGGATCTCCTTCACCTTCTCCACGTACACCTGATGGAAGGGATGCTGCGGCAGGGTATAACCGATGCGCGACCAATGGTTGAGCGCGCAGGCCCTGAGGATGGCCGCGTGTTTCCCGGAGCAGGTGTGGTACCAGCGCCGCGGGCGGCGCAGCTGCTTGCCGAACTGCATGAGCGGCAGCGCGAGCGGCGTCTGCAGGAGGCCGTATTCCGAAGGCTTGAGGATATCGCGCACGGCCTCGAGGTGGATGGGCTCGGCGTTGTGCGAGGCGATGGAGACCGCCTTCGATTCCCAGCTCAGGTGCGGATCGAGCTCCTTCGCTATCACCTTGATCTGCACCGGCTTCATCATCGAGCGGCCGTAGCACAGCACGTTCCCGCCGTAGGAATGATAAGGCTGCTTGCCTTTGAACCAAGCGACCGCGCCGTGCACCGTGACTTCCGGCACCCCGTTCCGCCGGTAATCGACGAGGGGAACCCAGTTGTTATCGATCATGCCTTCCCACCTCTCGGGTCGAGCAGCGGCCTGGCCTTATTCCAGAAGGCCTCCATGCTGGCCTTGACCGCGGCGTTGTCGTGATTGTTGAAATCGAACCACAGCATGAGCCTATCGTCCGGATGATACTTCGCCGCGAGCTGACGGGCGACGTCCTCGGGATTGCCGTAGACCGCGTTCTCCACGGCCTCGGCGACCTTCTTCGGATCCAGAGTCCCTTCCATCGCCCGCCAGTAGTTCTCGAGCGCGTTGCGCGCGGCGGCCTTCGCCTTGGCTCTCTGCTCTGCCGGCGAAAGATGATCCTCGCCGTTGATGAAGATGAGCGAGGTGCGCGGCATGTAGGAGCGCTGCCAGGTCCCCGAAGGATGGAACGCCTTCGCCATGCGCGCGTGCGTTTCCTCGATCGTTGCCGTCGGCGTGATGGAGAGGTTGAAGACCCAGCTCGGCCGATAGCGGTTGGCGAGCGCCTGCACCTCCGGATCGTGCGAGCCGACCACGAGCTGCAGCAGGTCGAGCGGCGCTTCGAAGGGGATCACGCCGACCTGCTCGAAGTCCCAGAAGGATGGGACGATGAGCGCGTCTTTCTCCAGCGCGTAACCCACGCTTTCGCTGGCGGCCTTCAGCTTCTCCCAGTCCGAGGGATTGCGGAACTGCCCGGCCCTGACGGTCATCGGCGTGACGTCCTGGGTGGAGAAGGTCTCG
>JASLCY010000578.1 GCA_030151925.1 Oligoflexus sp. | reverse complement strand
TTATCGTTTGGGTGGTCCGGAAGATCTTCGTGTCTTCGAGCAACGCTCGGTCGGTCCGAAGTCGAGTATCCTTCAATCGCAAACCAGTGTTCCTCAGGAAATCAACTGGGGCGGTACGAAGAAACTCCTCTTCCAAGGCGAGTACTTCATGCCTATTATTAAGGAAGCCAATATCAAAGGCCTGGTCTTCTACGATATGGGCCGCGCTTTCGCCGAGGATGAGAAAGTCGATTTCTCGGCCATGAACCGCGACCTCGGCTTCGGTTTCCGCTGGATCACTCCTGTGGCACCTTTCCGTTTCGAATGGGCTTACCCTATTGAGAACGGCCGCGTCGGCGATCTCCGCTTCATCTTTTACTTAGGTTATTAATCCATTCATAGAGGTGCTCCATGAAACTCGCAAAAACTCTCCTCGGCCTCGCCCTGATCGCGGCCTCCGCTGCTCACGCCGAAGGCAAGTACGCGGTCGTCGACATGCAGAACGTGATTCTGAACGTCAGCGAAGGCAAGTCCGCCCGCGCTCAGCTCGAGACCGAGATCAAGACCAAGCAGGGCGAACTCCAGAAACGCAAGGAAGAGCTCGATAAGATGAACGAGGAGTGGACGAAGAACGCGACCCTCCTCAACGAACAGGCCCGCATGGCGAAGCAGAAGGAGTTCCAAGAGAAGTTCATGAGCCTGCGCAACGATGAGATGGCTTTCCAGGACGAGATCAAGAAGAAGGAAGGCCAGGCGACCCAGAAGATCGCGGTCACCGTAACCAAGCTCGTCAACGATATCGCGAAACAAAAAGGCTACGAGATGGTCTTCGAAACCAGCTCGGCCGGCCTCATCTATCTCAAGGATCCGATCGACCTCACCAAAGACGTGATCAGCGCGTTCGAGGCCCAAGCCAAGAAAGGCGGCACCGCGAAGGCCGACACCAAAGAGAAAGAATCGAAGAAGTAAGGAGTCCGTGGTGAACGAGCCTTCACTCGCTGACATAGATTTAAGCAAGCCCGAGGCCATACGCGTGGCGGATATCATTCCGCACCGCTATCCTCTGCTCCTCGTCGATCGCGTGATCGAAATCGAGCCGCTGAAGAGCATCCATTGCATCAAGATGGTCTCGAGCCTCGATCCCTATCTCCAGGGGCATTTTCCTGGCAACCCCATCATGCCAGGCGTTCTCAGCATCGAAGCCTTGGCCCAGGCCGCGGGTATCCTCACGCGCCTGAGCCATCCCGAGCGTTCGTCGCTCACACTCCTCACCGAACTTTCGGAAGTCCGCTTCCGTCGTCCTATCGTGCCGGGCGATTGCCTTCATCTGCATGTGAACTACGTCAAGGCTCGGAAGGGCTTTTTCTGGTTCGAAGCGAAGGCTATAGTTGAAGGTGATATTGCAAGCAGTGCCCAGATTACGGCAAAACTGAGCTGATAGGTTGTTATGCTAGATTACACCCAAGAAACAGTGCAGGAAGTTAAAGGCGCCACGATCCATCCTCGGGCATTGGTCTATCGCGGAGCCGTCATCGGCCAAGGCGTGATCATCGGCCCCAACGCGTTGATCGGCCCCAAGGTGACCTTGGGCGACGGCGTCGAAGTCGGGCCGGGCGCGGTCATCACCGGCAAGACCACGATCGGCGCCGGCACGAAGGTCTCGCCTTACGCGACCCTCGGAGCGCCGCCCCAGGACCTCAAATACAAGGGTGAAGAGACCGAGCTCCGGATCGGCTCGAACAACCGCATCTGCGAATACGTGAACATCTCCCTCGGCACCGTCGGCGGCGGCGGCCTCACGCAGATCGGGAGCAACAACCTGATCATGGCCTACACGCACATCGCGCACGATTGCAAGATCGGCGACAATTGCGTCTTCGCCAACGGCGTGCACCTCGCGGGCCACGTGGAAGTGCAGAACAACGTGACCTTCGGCGGCATCTCGGGCGGCCACCAGTTCTGCAAGTTCGGCGAGCGCGCGATGGTCGCGGCCGGTTCGATCGTGGTGCAGGACGTGCCTCCTTATTGCCTCGTGCAAGGCGATAGGGCCCGCATCTCCGGCCTCAACGTGGTCGGGCTCAGACGTTCGGACCTCTCGAAAGACAGGCTGAACGACGTGAAGGCGATGTTCAAGATCCTCTTCAACGAGAACCTCACGCTGGAAGACGCGATCGCCCGCATCAGGGCCGAGATCCCCGAGTCGAGCCAACGCCAGAACTTCCTCAGCTTCATCGAAAACAGCCATCGAGGTATCTGCCGTTGAGAAAAGCCACCTTCTTTATCTCGTCTCGCTCCCAATCGGCCGATTTCCTGGCGGCGGAACTCGCGATCGCCGTGTGCGATCAGTTTCCCAAGATCGAAGTCTCGGGCATTGTGGGTAAATGGACGGGTAAAACGAGGGTGACTCCGGTCGCGAAACTCGATGAGGTCCAGGCGGAAGCCGTCAAGGCCGGTGAAGACGCGGCGCTCGCTCCGTTGAAGGCGGCCTTGGCCGAGAACCTTCCGCAGGTCGCGGTCCTCGTCGGCTACTCGACCCTCCAGCAAAACCTCGCCGGCTTCTTCAAGCAGCACGCGATCCCGGTGATACTCTATGAGATCACTCCGGGCCAGGCCCTGCAGGGCGTGGACCTCACGGAAGCTGCCGAGCGCATCAAGTTCGCGCTCAGCTTCCACAAGACCGGCAGCGCCTTCCTCCGCGCCGCGAAAATCCCTTTCGAATACATAGGCTCGCCTTACAGGGATCGCGTCGCGAAGGTGGAAGTGAAGCCCGGCGCCTTTCCTTTCCTGGGCGAGAAGAAGCTCGTGAGCCTCTTCCCCGGCGGGTACGGGGAGACGGTCTACAAGATGCTGCCGATGTTCAGCCAGCTCGCTCTCGACCTGATGAAGGACTGCGGTTGCCAGATCGTGGTTTCCCTCAGGGAAGAGCAGGACTTCGACGCGACGGTGAAGGCCATCCAGAAAAACCTGGGAGACGCCGAGCAGAAGGTGAAATTCGTCCTGGGTATGCACCTCGAGCTCCTCTCGCTGTCGCAGCTCGCGATCGTCGGCCCGGGCGCGATCACGATCGAAGCCGCGATCCTCGAGGTCCCCTTCGTATCCGTCTACGACACCAACACCAAACCCGACGAGTTCGGGCATTACACGCTGATCAACCAATCGGTGGGCCAGACCGTTGTTCCGGAACACGCAAGCACGACGCCCAGCAGCGAACTGCTGGCGACGGCCAAGGCCCTCTTCGGCGAGACGCCGGCCCGCAAGGACTTCCTCAGGAAGCTGAGCCAGGTTCAAGGCGAATTCCAGGGCTCCGCGACCGAACACGCCGCGGACGTCCTCGCGATCGAGGCCGGCCTCACGCATAAGAAACCGCGTACGGCGGCGCCTTCAGCATGAAGGCTCGCTTCAACTTCGAGACGTTCCGTCTCCTCATCCTCGACTCTATCCTCGAAAAGAAAGCCGTCGTAGCCAAGATCGTCTCGGCTCTCGTGCTCCTGTCCTTCGCCCAGGCGCTGTTCCTGCTGCTGACCGGCCCGCTGTTCAAGACGATGCTGGGCGCGATACGGCAGACCGAGATCCCGCTCCTCGCGCTGGCCCCGAAGCAGCTCGCGAAGCATCTGGGTTTTCTCGACGGCATCGTGCTCGCGCAGAAGGACGTGATGCGCTACCTGCCGCTCACCCTGCTCGTCGTGGGAGGCCTGCAGGCGCTCGCCAGCTACTTCTACCAGTATAATCAGCAAGCGCTCACGCTCTACGTCGGCAGCCGTTACCGCGACAAGCTCTTTGCGGCCATACTCAGGCAACCCTATGAGCGCCTCCTGCTCCGCTCGGCCGGCGAATGGATGTCGCTCGTGATGAACGACGTCACGTATCTGCAAAGCCGCATGTCCGACCTCCTCACCGGTCTCGTCAAGGACACGACCGTCGTGATCTCCGCGCTCGGCAGCCTCTATTTCATCCACTGGCCGACTGCGGTCCTGCTCACGCTGCTCGCCGTGCCCTTGATGTTCGGCACCGGCCGGACCGGCAAACGCATCTCCCATTACGCCGAAGGTTGGCAGAAGAGCCTCGCGCGCATGGCCGCGGCCCTGCTCGAGATGCGCAAGCGCTTCGAATTCATCCGCGCCCAGCAGGGCGAGAGAACCGAGAAAGCCCGTTTCCATGAGTTGAACGAATCCTATTACAAGAACATCGTCCGTTCGATCTTCATCCGTTCGGCCTTCGCCCCCGGCCTCGAACTCCTCGGTTTCCTCATGCTCGCCCTCGTCATCTGGCTCGTGGGCAAAGGCTGGATGGGCGAGGACCTGGTCAAGGCGGGAGAACTCCTCCAATTCCTGATGACCCTCGGCATCATCATCCGCCCGCTCAAGAGCATGGGCGAGCAGATCTCGCGCCTCCAGGAGACGCGCGGCATCATCCAGCGCAGCCTCGATACCTTCGCGGACGTGGAGGGTTTCCAGACGCCGAAGACCGAACCGGTGCTGAGGCCCGTTCCGTCCATCGCCCTCGATCAGCTGAGCCTCCGTTACGGCGAAGGCTTCCGTCTTGAAGCGAAGGGGCTCCAGGTGAAGGCCGGCGAAAGCGTGGCGATCATAGGGCCGAGCGGGGGAGGGAAGTCCACCCTGCTCAAGGCTTTGTCCGGCCTCTACGAACCGCAGGTCTGGACGGGCGCCCCGAGCTGGCGGGAGGTCAGCGACAACGCGAGCCTCGTCAGTCAGAAGCCATTCCTCTTTTCCGGAAGCGTGCGGGACAACCTCGCTTACGGCCTCTCGGGCGTCGGCGACGAGGCGATGCGCGAGGCCCTCAACTTCGTCAACCTCACGGGCGAGCTCGAGCTCAAAGGCCAGAGCCTCGATACCGCCCTCGACTTCCTCCAGAGCCCCCTGTCCGGCGGCCAGATGCAGCGCATGACCATCGCCCGCGGCTTTCTCAGGCCCCACGGCCTCCTGCTCATGGACGAGATCACGTCGGCGATCGACCCGGCTGCTGAAGAGCTGATCACGCGCCGCGTCGTGGAGCGGTCGAAGGCGGAGCGCCGCATCCTCCTCTACGTCACCCACCGCCTCAGCCAGCTCGAGATTTTCGATCAGGTCTGGTTCTGCGAGCAGGGCCGCCTGACGATATTCAAAGAGCCCAAAGAATGGCAAAAAAGCGATCGGGTTCAACGGTTTCTGGAAACCGAATCGCACGCATGAAAGTTGTTTCCTTCCTGCCAAATTCTTGACACGCACACCTTTCAAGGGCGGCATTCTTGCAAGCTCCGAAGAGAGCCCTTACAATAAACAGTAGAGCGGCAAAAGCGAATTTTTAATGACACGGACTCGCTGAGGGCCGCCGACCGGAATTTCCAAGGAGACCAGAATGAGCGACAACAATCAAGACCACAACTCTAGTGCCGCGTTTAGTCAGACCACAGGAGCCCAGTCGAACCCCTTCACGAGCGAGCTCAAAGGGGAATTCACCAGCGACTTCGGCACCAACACCAATGCCGTATCCCAGATCTTCAAAAGCGATGGCATGAGCGGTAACAAAAACCGTCTGATCATACTCGGCGTCCTGGCCGTCGCCGTGCTCGGCGGCGCTTACTGGTACCTCGCCGAACCAAGCTCGGAGTCGGGCGATTCCGAACAAGTCGCTGACGACGCCAGCGGCGACGACGCTAAAGGCGATGACGCCGACGATGCGAAACCGGCGACGGAAGCGAAGACCGAAGCCAAACCGGTCGCTGAGGCGAAACCAGCCGAGGAAGCCAAGCCGGCGGAAGCCGCTGCCTCCACCGGCGCGATCAAACTCGTGGCTCCCGGCAACGGCGCCTCGCAATCTTATGACGAGACCCAAGGCGTTTCCGAGTTCAGCTGGGAAGGCCCTGCCGATGAAATCGTATTCTCCCGTTCGAAGTCGATGACGCCGGTCGTGAAGTCCGTGAAACTCAACGGCGCGAGCAAGTTCTCCTTCGAAAACCCGTATCCCGGAACCTGGTACTGGCAGGTCAAGAACTCTTCGGGCGCTTCCGACGTCCAGAGCTTCACCATCTCGTCTCCAGCCC
>JASLCY010000571.1 GCA_030151925.1 Oligoflexus sp. | reverse complement strand
AGCAGCGGCTCAGGTCCTGGCCGCAAGCGTTGATGACCGAAGGGCAGACCCAGGCGACGACCTTCGGGTACCAGAAGACCGACGCCGGTTTCTCCCAGGTCTGCGGGCAGCCCGAGCCCTTATTGGTATCGAGGTTGCTCGTCCAGATGCATTGGAAGCGACCGCCGCCGTTATCGAAGCGGCCGCACGTGATGCTGGCGAATTTCTCTTGTTTGCCGTCGATGTCGTCTCTCAGAAGCTCCTCTAGATAATCTTCCGGAAGCCCGACCCCCAGCACCCGCTCGTGGTAGCGGAGCGAAGCGTCGTAGAAGTGGTCGTCGTCGAGATAGGCCCTGATCGCCGCTTTATACGTATCGAGGCTCGCCGCCGAAGCCGCGAAATCATCGGGCGTCGGCATGGAGCCGTTCAGGATGAATTTGGAACGGCGCAAGGCCGCGGGCAGATCTTCCGCCGCCGAAGCCATCCCCGCTATCGTCAGGGCCATGAGGCCGAGCAGGATACATTTCATAGCAGGAGGCCCTCCGCATCGAGCATCAGGGTCGCGCAGGCCGGAACATAGCTGGCGCGCGTGATCTTGCCTTTGACCTTGGCGTCGTCGATGATGCTCTTGAGGTCAGCGACGGACGTCGCATCGATGCGAGCGGCGGGAATGCCGAGCATGCGCTGCATCAGGAACTTCACGTTGGTATCCGTATCGCTCGGATCGGCGACGAGTATCGAGGACCAACCGGGTTGGTCGTTGCCGTTAGGATTCACGAGGCTCTTGCAGAGCTCTTCGGCGACCTTGAGCTGCGCGAGGATGGAGGTCGAGTCGTAGCCTTCCTGCGGAGCTACGGTGAAAGTTGCGTTCGCGCCGCCGAGCAGCATGCGGAACTGCTCCACGCGGCCGATCTCGCGGGCGACGGTCGAACCCGTGTCGCGATACTGGAGGAGCGTCTGCCTCACGATGAGGTCGGGATCGGGGCGCACGGGCGCGGGAGCATGCGTGGTGGCCATCGCATGGATCGCGTCGAGCGCGGGAGGGTTTTCGACTCCGGCGTGATCCCCCAGGGAGGCGCCGAGCACTTCACCGGTGGCGCCGGACTTGCCGCCCGAGGACGTCTTGTCTTTTTCGATGACGAAACAGCCGCTGACCGAGACGGTCAACGCCAGTCCAAGGAACAGCCTCGATAGGCAGGGTTTATGCACTGAAGCCTGCATAGGATCTTCCTCCACATCAGACTTGTCGGAAGATGATCTTTAGACTTCAGTTCAGGGCGTTTCTTTCGTAATTCCAGAATATTAGGGCCATATTAATACGGCCGGAAAACGGTTTTTTTTCAAAAGCCCCAATTTAAGCCGACGGTCGCGCCGTAGCCCGTGAGTTTATACTTCGCATTGAACTCGGTGATGCTCTGCCCGTCCGTCCCGCGCATCAGGATGATGCCCGCGAAGAGCGGCAGGCCGCCGTTGTCGAAGTTCAGGTCGAGATGGAGCCCGAAGTTGGGGATGGTCGACAGGGTCACGTTGCGGTTATCCGCATAAGAGAGGCTTTTATAGATCAGGGCCGGTTCGAATACGAGGGATTTGCTCGCGAGCGGGATCGCGCCCGAGAGCTGCACCCGGAAGTAGTCCTCTTCGCTCGTCGCGCCGGTCGACGATTTATTGCCGCCGCCGCTCGCCTCGACCGCGGCGAACTCCCCGTAGATCGAGCCGCCGGCGAGATCGCGCCGCATGAAGATAGCGACCGTCGTCGGCTCGAAGAGCTTGTCGTTCAGGGTGAACGAGGTGTTGTCGATCGATTCGGACTTGGTGACCGCGCGATTCTTCTCCACCTTCAGCTGATAGGTGAAACCCGCGTCGAAGTTCGAGCCGTGCTTGACGATGGCGAGGTGCGGGCGCGCATAGAACGCGGAATGGTAGGAGTCCTTCGCCGTGAACTCCGCGGTCTTCGACACGTAATCGTAATTCCGCACGTAGTAGGCGTCGCTGCCGAGCGCGATGTCCAGCAGGTTCTGCGTTGAATAGACCAGATCGAGCCGCGGCTGCGCCTCCACCCACTTCGCGTCGCTCGTGATGGTCGGGCCGTCCTTCGCCTCGTCCTTCTGATAGAGGAAATACGTAGGCGCCGCGAGGCGGAGGGCGAGGTTCGGCGAAAGCACGAATTGCTGGGCGAAACGCGCCTCGTTCACGAGCAGGTGCGAGTCGATCGTCGACTGCGTCCCTTCCGTGGTGATCTCGCCATCGAGGACGAAGACCCTGTATTTCAGCTGGCCTTGATTGGTGTGCTTGAGGGAGGCGGCGTCGCGCGCGAGCGTCTCCGGCTGCAGCGTCTCGTAGGGAAAGGCCGAGGCCCCCTCCGCCGCGGAGAGGGCGATCCAAAGGATAACGCAAACCAGGGGACGCTCGTACCTTCGAATCATGGGCTTCCTCTAGCAGACGGCTTCCCAATCCTTTCCTATCAGAGAGAGATTGGTCTGGCCGCGAAAGGTGTTTTTAGTAGCATACACCAGAAAGCGGGCCTCTTTCATAAATTCTAGCTCTTCGAATACCTCGTTGAAGAACATGAGTTTTTGCGGCGGCCGGCCCGGGGCCTCGATCTGGATCGAAGTATGCTTCGGCTGCCCCGTGGTCTTATCGGCAAGGAAACGGACGTTCTTGATCGCCGCCTCGATGCAGAACAGGGGCTCCTCGAAACCGTGGCCGAACGGCTTCAGCGCGTCGAGGCTCTCGGCGAGGGAAAGGTCGAGCAGTTCCAGGGGCAAGGTGCTGTCGTAATTGACCTTGCTGAGCCAGACCTCGGGATTCTCGAGCATCTTCCGCTTCGCGAAGTCGTTGAGGGCCGCGCGCAGGGCGTCCTCGTTCTTCGCCGGGAAAGTGAAGCCGCCCGCGGCCGCGTGCCCGCCGAACTTCTCGAAGAGGGGCGCGGCCGACGTCATCGCATCGGTCACGTCGAAGCCGGGCAGGGAGCGCGCCGAGCCTTTGCAGACGTCGCCCTTGCGATCGAAGAGCCAGGTCGGCTTCCAATAGCTTTCGGCGATCTTGCTCGCGGCTATGCCCACGACGCCCGGATGCCAACCCTCCTTGCCGAGCAGGAGGATGGGATCGTTATTGTAGTCGCGCGCCATCTGATGGGCGTCGCTCACGATACGGGTCTGGATGAGCTTCCGCTCTTCGTTGCAGGTGCCCATGAATTGCACCAGCGGCTCGGGATCGTCCTCGAGGAACGCCGCGATCACTTCCTTCGCGTGGCTGAGCCGGCCGACGGCGTTGATGCGCGGGCCGATGCGGAAACCGACGTCCTTCTCGTCGAGGCCCTCTTCGAGGGCGCAGGCCTCCCGCAGGCGCCTGAGCACGGGACGCCGGCTGCGCAGCAGCGCTTTCACGCCCATGTTCGCGAGCTTATGGTTCACGCCGTTCAAAGGCACGACGTCGCAGATCGTCGCCATCCCCACCAGCGCGAGGATATCGGACCAGGTCTCCTGCGGAACCGCGAAATGCTGAGCCAGCCTCCGCAGCAGGACGAAGGTGATGCCGGCGCCGCACATTTCCTGATATTCGGCGCTGGGATGCATCTTGGGATTCAGGATGATGCAATCCGGCATCTTCTCCGGCTGGATCTTGTGGTGATCGGTGCAGATGAATTCCACGCCGCGCGAACGGCAGTAAGCGGCCTCCGCGTTGGCGGTGATGCCGGTGTCCATGGTGATGATGAGATCGGCGCGCTCGTTATCGATGAGGTGCTCGACCGCTTTCAGATTCAGGCCATAACCTTCCTCGAAGCGGCAGGGGATATAAGGCACGTAGTTCTTGTGGCCCAAAGCCTCAAGGAACCAGATCCAGCTCACGCAGCTCATCGTGCCGTCCACGTCGTAGTCCGCGTAGAGGGCGATGCGTTTGCCGTCCTTGATGGCCGCGCTGATGACCTCGGCGGCATCGAGAAGGCCGTAATCACCGTAAGTCAGCTGATCAACAGCCTGGAATTTTCGATTGTTCCAAATAATTTTTTGCAGTTCCTGCAGGTTTTTCGGTTGCTCGGACTGAGCTGAAAACCAACGCTTGTATTTCTTTCCCACCCTTTGTCCTTTTTTTGCACACTGGCGAGGAGTCAGGCGTCAGCATACAACGAATAAGTTTCTCGGAATAGAGCCATTTTGTCTGATTTTGCCCAAATTATACGGCGCAGCAGATTTTTCCCAGAAGGCCTCAAGAATTACTTTTTGGCGTCGATACGTAAGAAGTCCTGCAGGACGTAGGACCCTCAATGTTCTTGTTCAAGAACCAACAACAGGATGTTCTTATGAAGCTCATACGTTTTACCCGCTATGCTCTGCCGACCATCACTCTCGCATTCCTCCTCAACGCCTGCGCAGGCGACAGCGGAGGCGATGAGGGCAACGAAGTCAACGCTGACAACGCCAATGCCGCGAACGCCGATGACAACGGCAA
>JASLCY010000525.1 GCA_030151925.1 Oligoflexus sp. | reverse complement strand
TCGTTTTGGAGCGCGTCGTCCAGCGTCTGGGGTTCGCGGAAGAGCTCGACGAGCTCCTTTTCGAGGGCGGAGATCGCCAGCGTCCATTCGGGGGCTTGCGCGGGCTGGAAGCGGTATTCGATGAAATAATCCTTATCCGCGTAATACTTCTCTTCCGTCGAACGTCTTTCGTTCGCTCGGAACGAGGCATTGGGGCTGAGGCGCATCCTGCCTTCGGGCCGGCGCCACAGCCTCGCGTGCGCTTCGAGCGCTTCGGCCCACGTTTCCTCGGGCCGCATGTGCTCGGCGCTTTCCTCGGTGAGCTCCTCGTCCTGGGCTTCGTCCTCGAGGTCCTCCGGAAGCAGGGTATCCATGGCCCGATCGAAGGGGATCGATTCGCGGATCCGGCCGTTCTTCGCGATCTCCCAGAGATGATCCCGCTCCCGCACGATGATGGCCGCGGTCTCGCGCATAAGCTCCGCTTCGCGTCCGGCCCAGTCGCCCCAAAGCTCCTTGACGACCTCGGGCGTCCAGCCGACCGGCGTGGAGACTTCGTGAATGCGGGCGGCGAGGCTGTCGAAGACCTGGAAATAACGATCGAGATCGAAACCGGCCTCTTTGAGCGCCCATTGCGCGAGGATGAGCTCGAGCTGGCTGCCGAGAGTCTGCACCTGGACCCAGAACGCCTCGCCGGCCTTGCCGTGATCGGAGAAGCAGAAGAAGGTCGAGCACACCGCGTTGCGGAAGGCGTGGATATCGCAGTAGCCCGTCTGCTCATCGAGCATGGGGCAGAGCACCTGCGTGCTGCGGCCGAAATCATCGTGCTTCTGATCGTCGAGGAAATCGATCCACTGGCCCGGAGTCGAATACATGCCTTCGGGCAGGAGCATCCCGCGATCGATCAAACGCTGCAGGGCTCCGCGGCCCGCGGCCGTTTCCGTAGCGAGCCCGAGCAGGAAGTTGCTCACGCGCGGATGGTACGTGCAGCAGCGATAGTCGGAGCGGAAACCGTCGTAGCAGGCCTTCGGGCAGTTCATGCAGCTCGCGCGGCGTTCGGCGGGGAATTCAAGCTCGAACAAACCTTTCGGCATCATCGCGGTCCAGATGCCGGGAAATTGATTGCCGCCTATCAGCACCGGACGCAGCAGCGGATCCTCCGGCAGGAGAAGACGGGAAAGCGCGTCGTGGGTCGTGTGCATGGAGGCCTCGGCTGACGGATGGGAACAAAGCAGCCAAACCTATAGCAAAGGTGTTCTCCCCGCAATAGTTAGCCATAGGCAGTTCGGGGCAAATGGAGTAAACTCGTCGGGACCATATGGAAAGGATCCATTATTCTATGTACTTAACTCCTGAGAAGATCAATTACGGCCGTCGCGCTTTCGTGCGCAGCGTGGCCATGGATCTGGTGCTGACCATCTTCACGTGCGGGCTCTGGAACTTCGTCGTGCAAAACCGGCAAATCGAAGCCACCAACTATCTGCTCGGCCTCGCTAAATATTCGTTCTGGCGTTGGCTGATCCTCACCTTCGTCACCTGCGGCCTCTACCATATCTATCACGAATACATCATGAGCCAGGATCTGCAGCGCGTGAGCCAGACGCCGAGCGAACTGCATGCTCCGCTCGTCCACCTCATCATCTGCCTCTTTGGTTTTTCCGTCATCACCGATGCGCTGCAGCAGTCGATGATCAACCAAATGCTCGGTGAAAAAGATGCCAACGGCACGACTATCCTTCCCCCATGATGCGGCGGAGGCCATAACTCTCGCCCAACGGTATCTGCCGCTTCGTTGTCCCCTGAAGTGGCTGACCGGGCTTGATTGCCCTCTCTGCGGCCTCGGCCGCTCCCTGATCTCTCTCGTTTACGGCGACTTCAGGCAGAGCTGGGCTTATCATCCGCTGGGAATCGTCCTCGTCGCCTTCGGCCTCGGCGCGCTGCTGTTTTATCTTTTCCATCCCACGCGTTTTTATAGGCTGCGCCTGGGGCTCACGGAGGGCTGGCAGAGACTTGACCGACGTTGGAAACAGGTTCTCCTTGGCCTCTATGGCCTTATTTTTCTGGCCCGCAACCTTCATCATTTTCATTTTTAAGCGTGATCTAAGCCGATTTGTCGTTCCAATTTGCTCAAATTCTGCTCAAATCCAGCCTTTTTGACCACAAAACCCTGACAGAGAGTGAACTCGCGGCGACGTGTTCGGCTTTATCCGCTATAATCAGCCCCGATCCAGCGCAATCGAAGCGCGGATCCAGTTAAGGAAAGTCCATGCCCGCCGAATCGAAAAGTCAGAATAATCCTGCCAAAAAGAAGAAATCCCATCATCGGGGCCAAGAACGCAAGAAAGACGAGAAGAACGTTCAGAGGAACGATAAGAACACCCCAAAACCGAAAAAGAACAAACCGACGTCCGCGGAACGCGCGCAGACGAAAGCCCATAATCAGCGCGTCGCCAAACAAGAAGCCGAGCGCCTGGCCAGCAAACGTCGCGTCGAGGATCAGAAGTTCGCCGATATCTACCACTCGCTTCTGGAAGAGAAGAAGAGCGGCGTCCTGCGTATCCCGGCCCTCTTCGCGGACGAACCGCGGCTCCTGGGCCTTTACGGAGCCTTCTACAGCGCGCTCCCGCTGCTCAACGCGACCGTGAAAAAAGCCTTCGAGCAGTTGCACGAGCGCTACTTCATCAAGGTGAACGCGCTGTTCGAACTCTTATCGCTCGGTCGTCCGATCAAGGATCCTGCCGACAAGCAGAACCTCATCGATGCCGCGCTGGTCGAGTTCTGGCGTTCCTATCCGCATATCCGCAAAGCCCAGACGCGCATCGTGAACACGGCGGAGCTGCTCCGGAAATTCCGCGAAGAGCTCTCGGCTGCGGACGACAAGGCCAAGCCGGGCATCGAGCAGAACGTGAAGAACCAGGAGCACCATCTCAACCAGGCTCTCAAGGCCTTGAGCGGTGAGCTCACCGGCCTCGTGCGCCTGGAGAAGTCCACCGAGACCCTGCTCACCGCTTCGCTGCGCGGCTACTATATCGCGAACGACAGGCGCTTCTCCTCTTACGAGAGCGTCTTCGAAGGCGCCCATCAGCTCGGACGCCATCACGTAGCGGTCCTGGGCCCGACCAACTCAGGGAAGACGCACGAAGCGATGGAAGCGCTGAAGAATGCCAAATCCGGCATCTATCTCGCTCCGCTCCGCCTCCTCGCCCTCGAGAATTACGAGCGCCTCGTGAGCGCCGGCGTGAAAGCGCGGCTCGAGACCGGCGAAGAGAGCCTCGGCGCCAGCAAGGAAACGGCGACCCATTATTCGATGACGGTCGAGAAGTGCCCTTACGAAAAAGAATTCGACGTCGCGATCATCGACGAAGTCCAGATGCTCGCCGATCCGGATCGCGGCGCATCCTGGACCGCGGCCATCCTCGGCATACGCGCGAAGACCATCTACCTGCTCGGCTCCGCCGCGTCCGAGGACGTGCTGCGCCGCCTGACCTCGTTGACCGGCGAGAAGATCGACTTCGTCTTCAAGAAACGCCTGTCGGGCCTGAGGGTCGAACCCAAACCCCTGAAATCCACCCGCAACCTGCAGCCCGGCGACGCCCTCATCACCTTCAGCCGCGATGGGGTCCTCCGGACCAAAGAGCTCCTGCATCGCGGCGGTTTTAAGGCCTCGGTGATCTACGGCGGGCTGTCTCCCGAGGTCCGTCGCGCCGAGACCGAGAAATTCCGCACCGGCGAGACCGATATCGTGATCGCCACCGATGCGATCGGCATGGGCCTCAACCTTCCGATCCGTCGCGTCGTCTTCATGGAGACGCAGAAATACAACGGAGAGGCCGTGGTCGACCTCTCGCATTCGCAGTTCCTCCAGATCGCTGGACGCGCGGGCCGCTATGCGATGTCGAACGGCATCGCGACCGGCGAGGAAGGCGTCGCGGCCGTCATCGGCCCGGGCGACCTCCCCTATCTCGAGCGCGCGCTCGCCAAGGATATGCAGCCGCTGAGCCTCAGCTCGCTGGTGGCCGAGCCCCTGATGCTGCATATCAACGTCCTGGCCGAAGAGCTGAAGACGGACAACCTCGTCGACATCCTCGGGGCGTTCACCTATCGCTCGAACAACGACAGCATCAAACGCTACGTTTCCCCTTCGCTGTCCGAGGCGGCCGTCTGCCTCGAGGAGACCTTGCAGGACCTGCAGAAAGCCGATGAGATCACGCAGCCGCTGAGCCTCTCGCAGAAGTTCTTCCTCGCGCGCCTCCCGCTGCGCTTGAACGAGGAATCGCATTACTGGTTCTTCAAGGACCTGATCCATTCCTTCGTGAATACAGGGCAGCATTTCCGTCCCGAGCGGGCGTTTGAATTCCTCGACCGGGTCGAGCGGGTTGACCTCAAGACCTGCGAGCTCGAACGCGGCCTCGTGACCGCTTATCTCCATTTGTCGCTGAGCGAAGAGGAGCGGGCGCATACGATCACCTATCGCCAGGACCTCGATCGCCGCTCGGAGCTGCTGCTCTCGCAGGGTAAAGGCGCGAATAAATCGGACAAAATTGCTTGGCCGACGATTTGCGAGAAATGCGGGCGCAGCCTGGGCAAACCCAGCCGCTTCAAGATCTGCAGGCCTTGTTTCAGCAACGCGCGGTTTCGCCGCGATCATGATGACGACTAAGGCCTCCGTCCTTTCATGATGAGGCTTGACCGCCTGAATCCGCTCCTGTAACAAGACCAAAGGACCGCCAAGGAGTACCAAATGATTTCGTATCTAGGCATAACAATTGAAGATCTGATGCAGGCCTTTGAAACGACGATTGAACTGAACAGCCATAGCATCGAGCGCAGCTACGAAGCTCCTTATAGTTCCGAAGGCGCGGGCCACGCGAAGATCGAACCGCTTCCCGAAGACGAGGAAGAGGCGGGTTTCCTGGCCGACGAATTGAATGACGAAGATGAAGAGGAGTTCGCGGACGTCTTTGTCGATGACGAAGGCCGCGTGCGTTCGCTGGGCGAATCGATCGCGCATTCCGCCGAAGCGCTCGTCAGCTTCCTCACCGATTACCTTATTACCGACGCCGTCGACGATTCGTGGCTTACGCTCGATCAGGCGCAGCGCGAGCAGCAGGCCGCGCGCCTGGTCGAGCG
>JASLCY010000496.1 GCA_030151925.1 Oligoflexus sp. | reverse complement strand
GATTTTGTTTTGCGCCTTGGCCAAGCGATAGGCCTTCACTTTCGCAATGCTTACCCTCACCCCAAGATCCTCATCGGCAAAGACACGCGCCGCAGTGGCTATATGTTGGAGCAGGCGCTTTCGGCCGGTATTTGCAGCGTCGGCGTCGACGTCCAATATCTCGGGCCGCTGCCGACTCCCGGCATCGCTTACCTGACTCGCGGCATGCGCGCCTGCGCGGGCATCGTGATTTCGGCTTCGCATAACCCGTTCGAGGACAACGGGATCAAGATCTTCTCGGACAACGGCTATAAACTGCCCGACGAGATCGAGCACAAACTCGAGGCGATGGTCGACACGCCCAGCCTCTTCGAAGAGCTGCCCACGGGCATGAGCATCGGCAGCGCCAAACGCATCGATGATGCCGTCGGCCAGTACGCGGTCTTCCTCAAGGAGCAGTTCCCGAAGCATCTCTCGCTCGACGGCCTCCGCATCGTCCTCGACTGCGCGAACGGCGCGGCCTATAAAGTAGCGCCGAAAGTCTTCGAGGAGCTCGGCGCCGAACTCTTCGTCATCGGCAACGCGCCCGACGGTAAAAACATCAACTACCAATGCGGTGCGCTCCATCCGCAGAATCTCACCGAGAAGGTGAAGCTCTATAAAGCCGATATCGGCATCGCCCTCGACGGCGACGCGGATCGCCTGATCGTCGTCGACCACCTCGGCGAGCCGGTCGACGGCGACCAGACGCTCGCGATCTGCGCGCAGCATATGCAGCGCGAGGGCCGCCTCAAGAAATCGACCGTGGTCTCGACCGTGATGAGCAACATGGGCCTCGAGATCGCCCTGCAGAATATGGGCATCAAACTCGCCCGCACGCAGGTCGGCGACCGCTACGTGGTCGACGAGATGCGCAGGGGCGGCTATAACCTCGGCGGCGAGCAGTCGGGCCACCTCGTCTTCTCCGATTGTTCGACGACCGGCGACGGCATCCTCGGCGCCCTGCACCTGCTCGAAGTCATGCTCATCAAGCAGCAGACCATAGCCGAACTCAAGAAATGCATGGAACCGCTGCCGCAGATCCTCAAGAACGTCCGCGTGCAGCAGAAAAAGCCGCTCGACACGCTTCCCGAAGTTCAAAAAGCGATCCAGGACGTCGAGACGAAGCTCGGGCAGCGCGGGCGCGTGCTCGTCCGGTATTCGGGAACGGAGAATCTCGCTCGCGTCATGATCGAAGGCGAGGACGCGGCGCAGATCGATTCCATGGCCGCAGATATCTCGAGCGCCCTCGAGCGCTCTTTGAAAGGTTAAGTATGCGTCTCGGAGTTAATATCGATCACGTCGCGACCGTGCGGAACGCCCGCGGCGAAACCTATCCGAACCCCGTGCAGGCCGCGGTGATGGCCGAGCTCGGCGGAGCGGACAACATCACGTGCCACCTGCGGGAGGATCGTCGCCATATCCGCGACGCCGACGTCAGGCTTCTTAAGGACACGATCCAGATCCCCCTGAACTTTGAAATCGCGGCGACGCCGGAGATGGTGGCTTTCGCCTGCGATCTCGCGCCGCACGCGGTCACGCTCGTGCCGGAGAAGCGCCAGGAGCTGACCACCGAAGGCGGCCTCGACCTCAGCGAAGGCGTGAAGCAGCTCGAACAGGACATCAAACGGATCCGCGATCGCGGCATCCTGGTCTCGCTCTTCGTCGAACCCGATCCCATGGCGATCGAACTCTCGGCGAAGCTCGGCGCGCACGCGATCGAGATCCATACGGGGCACTGGTGCACGGCGATGCAGAAGCATCGTACGACCAAGGACGCCTGGGAACTCGTCCGCGGCCTGCAGAAAGCGGCGGAAGCCGGGCATAAGTACGGACTCCAGGTGCATGTCGGCCACGGCCTGAACTACACCAACGCCTCGTGGATGCAGCTCCTGCCGCATTGCGAGGAAGCGAATATCGGCCACGCGATCATCGCCCGCGCCCTCTTCGTCGGCCTGCCGGCGGCGGTCGCGGAGATGAAGGCGCTTTTGAACCAACCCGAGCACAAGCCGCTCTTAGGAAACGCATGATGCGGACTCTACTGAAAAGCTGGGTGGCCGGCGAAGCGGACGAGCGCCTCCTCAAGGTCCTGCGCGACGAACTCGAGCCGCGCGAAACCTATACCCTCTGGCTCTGCGGTGAGATGGGCGCGGGGAAGACGAGCCTCGTGCGCGCTTATCTCTATTCGCTCGGCCTTTCCGCCAAGACCCCGGTGGTATCCCCGACCTATACGATCATGAACGAATACAAGGTGGGCGAGGATTGGTACGCGCACCTCGATCTCTATCGCGCGCGCGAGGGCTTTTCGCTCGACGAGCTCGGCATCCACGACGTGCGGCCGTTCAAAGGCACGTTCGTCGAATGGCCCGAGCAGGGCGGCGAGACCGAAACGCTCACCGCCACGCACAAGATATTCATCGATACGGATTCACCCGACCAACGAACCTACACCTTCATTGCTTGTGACTCCTCGGAGTCTTGAAAGGGTTTTTTATGACGATCTCGCTAGACTTCCTCAAAGAATTGAACCTCACGCAGCCGAGCCCCGCTGTCTGCACCGGTACCGAATGGTATGGTTCGAAGAGCTCGGGCAGCTATGAATCCTTCTCGCCGGTCGACGGCAAGAAAATCGGCTCGGTCCATAAAGCGAGCCGCGAAGACTACGAAAAATTGATCGGCACGGCGCAGAAGGCCTTCGTCGAATGGCGTAAAGTCCCGGCTCCCCGCCGCGGTGAGATCGTTCGGAAGATAGGCGATACGCTTCGCGAGCACAACGAAGCCCTCGGCAAGCTCGTGGCTTCCGAGATGGGCAAGACACTACACGAAGG
>JASLCY010000464.1 GCA_030151925.1 Oligoflexus sp. | reverse complement strand
GGCGAACGCATCAGCGCCGCCCCTCATTTCTATAAAAGCCTCTCAGCTGAAAACCTCGCCTTCAGGTTCCGCTCCACTCCCGAACCTGCTTCACCACGAAATGCCCGTTTTCGAGGATCTTCATCTCCATATCGAGCGACTTCGGCTTGTCGCGGGAGAAGAACACGTAATCGCAGGTGCGGGGGACGTCGGTCACCGATCTCTGCTGCACGAAATAAGCGGGTTTCGATTGGCAATAAACCTCTTCGACCCGCCTTGAGAAGGCCATCATCAACTCCTGCTGCCCGGCCTTCAGCACGCTGGTCGCGAGCACGGGGCTCGTCGGCGTCGGCTTCGCGTAACGCAGGGTGGTAAAGGTCAGAGGCTCGTCTTCGGACGCGGTCGTCGCGATGATCTCTTCGCTCTGCGTGCCGGGCGTCGGGTTGGTGATCGTATTGTTATCCTTCTGCACCGACATCTTATAGCCGATGATCTCGTGGCTGCCTGGAACGCGGGTGACGACGACGGAATTCGCCGTCACGGGAGACTCGGTATCGTAGCTGGGGAGGACCGCCAGGCCCATCGCCACGTTCTTCGGATTGATGCGCGCGTGGTTGCGTTCGTCGAGCGCCCTGAGGTTCCAGAGCGAGGCGTAGACCCCTTTGATCGCGCAGGCGACGGTCTTCGGGCTCACCTTCATCTTGGTCGTCTCGCCGGCCTCGGCGTCCTTCGAGGCTACGAGCTGGCACTTGTGGTCGGGCGTATCGTTCTTCGAGAGCTTCGAGCTATAGCTGTCGTGCAGGCCCGCGCCGTCGAAGTCATCACGGTCCTCCGCATTGCCGCTCGAACGGATCTTCCATTCCTCGGCCTTGGGATCGACCTGCTTCATCTTCGCGACGACAGCCTGGAGGAGTTCGGGAGGCACGGCCGCATTGAGGAAGGCCTCGCGCACCTCGGCCGTGCGCGTCGCCCGCACGTTTTCATCGATCAGGGCATTGCTCACCTCGTCTTCGGCCAGTTTATCGATCAACTGCGCGAGGTCGGGATTCGCCTTAACCACGGCGAGGTAATAAGAGAAAGGTATGCCGAGCCCATCGGGAACCGGATCGTAATCGATCTTCGTTTTGCCGTCGAGCTTACGGTTCTTGAACATCTCCTTGAGGAAACCGAGGTTCGCCGCTTTGGAACCATAGTATTTCGCCGCTGCGAGGCAGTTCGAAGGCTGGCCCGGGCACATCTCGGTATAACCCTGGAGCGTCGACCAGCGCGCGTCCCACTTCAGATCGCCCTCCGCGCCCCAGGGTTTATCGATATTCTTCTGCCAGGCCGCTTGCACCTCCTCCTCGGTCGCCTTCTCGAAACGCACGCCGTCCGCCGTCACGATCATGTGCACGGGACTCGGTCCGCTCGTATTGATCAGACCCGCGAGCTTGGGGCTGCTGGCGCTGATATCGCGGATCACGACGTTCGGCGTCTTCCGCTCCTTCGATTTGAGGTTGACGTGAGAATTGGTGTCCTGAAAGGCTTTCGTAACGACGCCGGCTACCACAGAGAGATCGAGCGGCAGCTCATCGAAGATAGGGATATCGGTCGGCAGAAGATTGGTCCCGAGGGCCGGGAAAAGCACGAGGTTGCCCCACGCCTCCCCTTCGTTCATCGGAATCTCGGTGACGGCTCCCAGGAGATCGGAGACCGGAAAGGCCTCCACGCCTTCGCTGGCGAGCTGGCCTTTGATGCCGGCGACCGACTGTTGGTTGCCGGTGAGGACGAACGCGAGTTTCCCGTCCTGAAAGTGAACTACGGGTTTGATGAGGCGGATGATCTGCAGGATCTGCCCGTCCCTGGCCGAATCTTGGGGATAGAGCTGGATCGCGTAGATCTTGCCGCTCGTGAGGTTATAAGAAGTGATCGTGCCCGCGACGAACTGCTTCTTCGCGGCGAAGTAGGTGTTCTGGTTGAAGACCGCGAGGTCGTCGCGATAACTCCGGTCCACGTTGCGGGCGACCAGGTAGTGCGAGAGGTAGCATTGCTTCAGGTACTTCGCGTCGATATCAGGGACCTGAGCCTTGCATTGGCTGCCGTCGTGGTTGGCGTTCACGAAATAGACCTTCGGCGCCGCCCGCAGGTCGATCAGAAAACGCTCGGAACTTCCGCTCGAGACGAGCCCGCCCGATTTCACCGAGAAGGCCTTAAAACGTAAATCGTCGATCGTCGTCGTGACGAGCGTGGCCGGTTCCGCAGCTGAGACCTCATCCGCGCCAGCGAGGCTAGAACCGTGCGTCGAAACTGTTTTACAAGAATCCAAGCTCAACCCTAACGCCAGAACCAGACCGATAGTCCTGCTTCGCATGAAATCCTTACCTCCGAGGAAACGGACGACCTACGTACCGATGATTGGAATGGAGCTATGATAGCGTCAAATCCACCGTTAAAGTTAGTGACGTCCTCTCCCTCTAAGTCCAACACTATGGAGGGAGCTTCCCTTGCTCTAGGCCTTAAGCCCAAGGCTTAGCGTCTCACGTCCGAGACGGAGAATGTTCAAGGCAGCGTTATGATCTCGCCCATGAAGAGTTTGACAATACCTGCATGTCCATTCTCTTATACCAAGGCCACTTAGTCCACTCGGCCCGCTTTTTTCAAAGCAGCTCGAGCAAGTGATCGTGGAATTTCGCTCATTCACTTCGAGCAGTCTTCCTCCCCGCCTAATGGTCTTATATGAGAGGAAGGCTTTTATTGCATGCCAAGAGGCATCATAGATGCCCTTAGCCATTCGAGTTTTGCTAAGCTTGCCAGAAGATGCATTCCCGAAAAAAATCGTCTGATAGCGTTTCGCCAGCTCATAGGAGCATTTATGATTCCAGTCCTGGCGAGAATTCTTGATTTTTGCGTGAATCGCTTTCACACGCTTTTTCTTCCTTCGCCTTTGGGCGATGGCAAGCTCCTTAGCATATGTCTTCGTTATGCTATCTCTAGAAAATGCCTCACCTTCGGACGTGACCATAATAGTCTTCGTACCAGGGTCGATGCCTATCTCACTACCGTGGGGAGAAGGCTCCTGGAACCAAGTCGCATCAGGGATCTCGCAGCAAAGATTAACGTACCAGCGGCCACGAGCGTCTTCTGAGAATGAGCCCGTTTTAATGACAAGACCTTCGGCGAGAGCGCGATGCTGCCATAGCCTAAAGCGAAAGCCATTGTAGTCAATGTAGCCGCCATGAAATTTTACCGTTTGGCCGTTAAATGGTAGCCACCCAAGATTTTTCCTAACCGAGCGAAAACGAATCTTTTTTTTGCACTTCTGGACACGAAGAAGACACTCATAGGCCGTCGCCTGGATGGTCTGCGAATTGATATCGAGGAGTTTAGAGGAGCCTTTGGTTAGAGCGTGAAGATCGTTTTTACTCGTATATTTCCTCGATCTTCGCCAGTTTTCACGAATGACTTCGTTTGAATAGTTCCAGACAAAGTTTACTTGACCGGAAAGCTTTTTGAGCTTGGCCTTTTGATTGCCATCTTTAAGTCGAAAGCGATAGGTCAGGATCATCCGTAATCCTCCACATCGCGAATCTAGCACCATATTTTTGTATGAGTCAATCTCCGATAACGGGAGATAGATGAAGCCCTTATATCTCCAGCCAAACCCAAAGCTTTGGCAATGAGCCAATGACTGGAATATTAC
>JASLCY010000435.1 GCA_030151925.1 Oligoflexus sp. | reverse complement strand
GTTTGAGCAGGAGCCTGTTATCAGGGGAATCGTCGGCGATCAGCACGCGCAGTCCCGCCAGCTGGTGAGCCGCGCCGTCGGCTTTGGGAGCGGGCTTCGTTTCGGGAACGGCCTCGGCCGCCAGCGTGATCGCAAAGGTGCTGCCTTTGCCGGGCTGGCTCCGAAGCAGCATGACGTCGCCTCCCAGGCGTTCGGCCAGGAGTTTGGACAGGACGAGACCGAGGCCGGTCCCGCCGTAGCGCCTGGTCGTCGAACTATCGCCTTGCGAGAAGGCCTGGAACAGATCGCTCTGGTATTCAGGCGAGATCCCGCGCCCGGTATCGCTGACTTCGATGCGCAGGTGAGCATCGCTCTGCCCCACGGCGCGAATATGCACCGAGCCCTGCGCGGTGAACTTGATCGCGTTGCCGATGACGTTCGTCAGGATCTGCCGAACCCGTCCGGGATCGGTCATGATCATCTGCGGCGCGCCTTCCATCCATTCGAGCTCGATCCGCAGGCCCTTGTTCTCCGCGAGCGGCTGCAGCGTGGACTTCACGTCCTCGAGCAGGAACTTCACGTCGACCGGCACATGCTCGAACTCCATCTTCTGCGCTTCGACGCGCGAGAGGTCGAGGATGTCGTCGATCAGGAGGTTGAGGTTGAGGCCGTTCCGTATGATCGTTTCGAGAAACTGGTGTCGCTCCTCGGTCGAGATCTCTTCTTCCTGCAAAAGGCCGGCGAAGCCCAGCATAGCGCCGAGCGGCGTGCGCATCTCGTGGCTCATGTTCGCCAGGAAACGCGATTTGCTTTGATAGGCGCTTTCCGCGTCGTGGCGAGCTTCCAGCAGCTGCGCCTGCAGTTCATCGCGTTTTCCGCACTCCCGGCGGTGGCGCAGCAGGACTTCGACCGCGATCTTCAATTCGCTCGCGCGCACCGGCGCTTCGAGATAACCGTCCAATTTGTCCGAAAGTCGAAGAAGCTCTTCGCGAGGTCCTTTAGCGACCAGGATGACAGCTGGAGCTTTGGGGCCCAGTTCATCATCGAGACGCACCAGGAAGCTCGAAAGCTCTTCTTGCAGGAAAGCCTCGTCTAAAATGATGAGGTCGATCTGGGACTCGAGGGTTGCCCAAAGATCACGAGGATCGCTGAGCACCTGCGCGGACCGGTTCGGACCGAGGGACTCAATCCATTCTCCAGCCGTATTTTGATCGGCCGAAGCGATGAGTATGAATGCTGATCCGTTGGCCATCTTGGTTTCCACTCCTCCACCAGGGATCATGCAAAAATACAGCCAAAGTTTGAAAAATTGATGAATTTCCAAGCAGGCCCAAAGTCAACTGGCGTAAGGGGGCCGGATGCAATAAAAGAGGACATTGCCTTCCGCTATTCCCCACGGGGGCTTTCCTGCGTGTATACGCGCAACTCCAGGAGTCTTTTCGTGATACAAATCTTTCGCTGGGTCGGTCGTCTCGAAGGTGTCTCATTCCTCGTACTGCTGCTGATCGCGATGCCGCTCAAATACATCTGGGGCCATCCCGAAGCCACGCGTATCGCCGGCATGATCCACGGGATCCTCTTCCTCAGCTATTGCCTGAGCGCCAACTACGCGGCGCAGGAATTGAACTGGCCTCGCAAGGTTTGGCTCCTGAGTTTCGTCGCTGCCGTGTTACCCTTAGGAACTTTCGTGTTTGAGAAGAAGCATTTGCCTCACGCTTAACTCTTTCATAAGGCAACAAAGACATGAAACACCTGCTCGCTTCCGCTGCTTTGACTCTGGGTTTCGCTTTGGTTTCCACCGCAAGTTTCGCAGCCGACGAACTCAAGGCCGGTTCGGACGCTCCCCTGTTTAAGGTCCAGAACCAGGACGGCAAGGACTTCGACCTGAAATCGCGCCAAGGCCAATGGACGGTGCTCTATTTCTACCCGAAAGCGATGACGCCGGGCTGTACCAAGCAGGCCTGCGCGTTTCGCGACAATATCAAGAAAATCCGCAGCGAAGGCGCCGAGGTCTACGGCATCAGCACGGATACGATCGCTGACCAGGCGAAGTTTCATGCCAAAGAGCACCTTAACTTCGACCTCCTCGCCGATCCTGATGCTCATGTGACCGAAACATACGGCGTTAAAATGCCTGTCGTCAAAATGGCAAAACGCTGGACCTTTATCATTGGTCCTGATCTGAAGATCGCCAAGATCGAGAAGGATGTGGATCCGGTGATCGACTCCCAGGCCATCGCCACGGAGATCACCAATCTGAAGAACAAGAAATAGGAGGAGCGCGATGCGGATCCTGGCATTGTGCGGCAGCCCTCGCCCTCGATCCTATAATCGCGCGCTTCTGGAAGCCGCTCGAGCCCTGGCGCCGAGCGGCACGTCGTTTCATGTCGCGGACGACCTCGCGACCCTGCCCCACTTTCACCCCGACCGGGATGATCTCAGGCAAACTCCGCCTCTCAAAACCCTGGACGAAGCCGTGCGCGCCGCGGACGTCATCCTGATCGCGAGTCCCGAATACGTTCACGGCATTCCCGGCACGCTTAAAAACGCCTTGGATTGGCTGGTCGGCAGCGGCGTCTGCGATCAGAAGCTCTGCGCGATCTATAACGTCACGCCTTCCGCGAACGAACCTGAGTGGGCGCATTCCGGATTGATCGAGATCCTCAATGTGATGACGGCGAGGAATGTAGTTCGTGAGGCTTGCCTTACGGTAACGGCGGCCGCGAGGAAGTTTAACGAAGACCTGACGATAAAAGACCCCGCTCTCAGGCAAACCTTGGAGCGGAGTCTCGTTCTGTTGAAAGAAGCATTCCGTGAACGCGGCGATCTTAGGCCCGCTTAGCGTCCGGCCTGCTTACTCTTGATTTCCAGGCCGCTCGTCACGTTCGAAGCGCCCGCGACTTGGACGGCCGCGTCTTCCACCACCTGACGCTCAGCGTCGGAGCGCACAGGGCCCTTGAGGGTCACGTGGCCGTTATTGGTAATGATCTTCACGTTGTGGGCGTAGGTGGAGAGATCCTTATTCACGGTCAAAAGACGGCGGATGCGGCGTGTGGTTTCCACATCGCTCTTGCTATTGCCTTGTTGATCCGCCGAGATACCGGTGACGCCATCGTGGAGACGGTTGACGCCGGAGTTGTCAGCCTGGGCGTTCACGGCCGCCATGGAATCGACGCTGCCCGAAGCCGTGCTGTCATCCGTGGTCGAAGTGGTGGCTGCGGCTGGGCGTTGCAGGCTGTCCGCAACGGCATCCGTGGTTTTATGAGCTGCGACGCGACCTTCACGGGTCGTGCGCGCCGTCGCTGTATCGACGTCCGAAGCGGGTTCCGAAGGACCGACTTCCGAAGCTGTCTCTTGTTTTTTATCATGCGAACAAGCCATGGTTCCCGAGAGGGCCAAAGCCAGACTCAAACCTACGCAAACGTGCTGGAAACTGTTTTTCATATTCTCTTCCTTCCCGGTGAACTGAAGTCTTCCAAAGCATCACGACTTAAAGAAAGCAGAGTCGCCTCATGAAGGGAAGGCGGTTTCGTGCCATTCTTCGCTGAAATCGGCCTCAATTCAGCGACTTGAGGAATTTGCCGTTTTTCTTTCAGGAATTCTTCATGGTCACCGCAGCCCGATGGAGGCTGCCGAGAAGGGCGGCCGCCGTGAAGCGTTCCTTCAGGCCGAGGCCTTCCTTGTAACCCATGCGGTCCATCTCGTTGGAGAAGTCCGAGCGCGAGGCCGTCAATCCCTTCAGGAGAAATTTGAGCCGTCCCCAGCTCGTCTGGTTGTTCAGGACCGTAAGGGCTCCGACCAGACGCAGTTCCTCGGGCGTGAAATCGCTGCCGAACGGGAACTTCTTGAAAAAATGCGGATGGACGTCGAGTTTTTCCC
>JASLCY010000411.1 GCA_030151925.1 Oligoflexus sp. | reverse complement strand
CAGGGGATTACGATTGGCTGGGTGATTCAACTTTTTTCTGGAAGGAAATCAGGGGAATGGTCGATGGAAGGGCTGACTCTCAGCCAGCCATCTTCTTGTGTTTGAGCAGGTAGCTGAACGATTCGTTCCAGTGCTGGAAGAAGCGTTCCGTCTCAGCGATGGCCTGGGTACAGCCTTCGACGAGCAGGGGCTTCGGAATGATGCCGCGCGCGCCGACGTTCATGCAACGGTCGGCTATCATCAGGCTATCGGCGCCCGTCACCACATAGACCTGGATGCCGAGTTTGAGCGCTATGCAGCGGCGGAGGAGGTCGTCGCCGAACATGCCGGGCATATTGATGTCGACCAGCACGAAACGGACTTTCTCTTTCTCTATATAAGCGAGGGCGGTCTCGCCGTCTTCGAAGGCATGGGCCTCGAAATTCTTGTGACCCGCGAAGATATTCAGCAAGAAGGTGCGCATGGCTTTGCTGTCGTCGATGATAGCGACTTTATAAGGCGTTTCTATCAGCATATCAGGCTCCCTTCCTGGCTTGTTCATTCAATTGCGAGATCGATACCGTGAGCGGCCCGAAGTCGGTCGTGAAGCTGCGCTCGAGATTCTTCGCCGCCGGCGAGAGTCGGCCGAAGGCGACCTGGGGGATCGTCAGGTCGAAGGCGTAAGCGTCGAGGGCCAAGGCCGCCGCGATGCGGCCCGCTACCGTATTGGCGATTTCGGCGAAAACATCGCTGATCGCCTCATCGTCCAGATCGGTCTGCATCGGCATAGAACCCGCGAGCTCCGCTGCCGTCCGCCTTGAGAGCGTGAAGTGGAGATGACCGCTCACCAGGCCTTTGAAGGCGAGATCGACTTCCATGCAGGTCGAGGCTTCGGTCGCCGTTATCTCGGCTTCCGGATAGATTTCCTGGAAGAAATACGTCTCAAACGTCTGCTGCATCACCTGATCGAGGTTCGCGCGGATCTGTTCGACTAGGACGGATGTTCTCATCTTAAGCGCCTTTCTTGAACGGGCCGAAGGCGGCGATCATCTTTTGCATGTTGATGGGCTTTTCGAGGACCGCGGCGACGCCGAGCTCCTTGAGAGTCAGATCGCGCGCCCGGCATTGAGTCGAGCTGATGACGACGATGGCCAGTTCTTTCATCGAGCGTTGAGCGCGGAGGTCCTGGATCAATTCGAGGCCGCCCTTGCCCGGCATGTTGATGTCGGTGACCATCATCTCGATAGGGCCCTGGCTCTGGATCTGCGACAGCGCCTCGTGCCCGTTCCCCGCCTGGAGGAAGGTCGCGTCGGTGAAGCCGGCGATCTCCAGGGCCTGCTGGATGAAGAGGCGCGACGTGCGTGAGTCATCGACGATCAAAATCTTCTTTATCATCTTAAATCTCCCAGGTCCCAACGCTTGGGCAGCTGATCATGATTTTCCCTGTATCCTGATAAACGTGGACCGTGCGGCTGATGTCGCCGCCGGTATCTTCGGCGGCCGCCGCGAGTTTGAGTTGCCAGAGTATCTTGCGGACGCTCAAGAGGTTCCTCTTGCCGATATTGAAGACTCCCGAGGTGTCGAGGATATTCGCGCCGCCAATCAGTTTGATGATGAACCCCTGGCCGGCCGGATGGCAGCCGAGCTCACCCATCTTCGTCAGCAGCGAAGTCACGCCGGTATCAGCGAAATAACCGGGCTGGCCGAGCGCTTTCACGCGATCGATCGACGAATCCGGCAAGGCGATATGAGCCATGCCGATGGCCTTCTTCGTGGGATCGAGCATAATGATCGCTATGCAGGATCCGAGGGCCATCGTCTTTAGGACACTTCCAGCGTCTTTACTCGCTGCAAGGTCGCCGACGCCTATGTGGATTTCTTTCGGCATCTATTTTCCTAGCTTCGGCTTGCGGTTCGAGGGGTTTTTCGATATACGGCCGGCATGATGATCCGGAAGTCGCCGCTGCCTTGCGGGATGGTCTCCGAATGCCCGATGAAGAGGTAGCCCCCGGGCTCCAGGAGATCATAAAACTTTTGAACGAGCGCCCTTCGCGTAGGTTCGTCGAAATAGATCATCACGTTGCGGCAGAAGATGATCTGAAAAGGGCGTTTGAACGGGAAAGACGCATTCATCAGATTAAGGCGGCGGAAGAGGACCTGGTCCTTCACGCTCTCCTTGATCTCATAGCGCCCGTCCGCATGCTTGCGGAAGTAAGAGCGCTTCGTGGCCTCATCCACCTGCGTGAGCTGCTCGGGGCTATAGAGGCCCGCCTGCGCGAGGTCGAGGACTTTGGCAGAGATGTCGGTGGCGAGCAGGCCAGCGTTAAGGCTTGGATATTGCAGACCGAACTTCTTCATCATGGTGATCTGGATCGTGTAGGCTTCTTCACCGCTCGAGCAGGCCGCGCACCAGATCCTCAGGTCGTTGGATTTTCTCGCCTGCAGGAGTTTCATCGCCTCCGGGAGGGCGGTTTCCGCGAAGAAATCGAAGTGGCTCGCCTCGCGATAGAACGAGGTGAAGTTCGTCGAGATCTGATTGACGAGCTCCGAGAGGACCTCGCCGGTCTTGTCGCTCTTCAGCACGTTCAGGTATTGGCTGTAAGTCGCGATATGGCGGCGGGTGAGGCAGGATTGGAGGCGCCCGACCACCAGCGAACGTTTCTCTTCGCCGAGGACTATTCCGAAATTCTTATAGACCAATCGGCTGATAGCGAAGAACTCGCTATCGCTGATGGGTTCGTGTTCTTCGAGCGGCGACGCCATGCCCATGGATTCAAGCCTTTTATGCAGGTAAACCGCAGTCTATTTCCGAGAGGAGCTTTTGCACGTCGAGGAGGATCTTGACCTCTTCCCCGACTTTGCCGATGCCTTTGATGTAGCGGGCGCTCTCGCCGCGAGCGACGCGCGGGGCTTCGCTGATCAAGGTCTCCGGCATGCTGATGACCTCCTTGACGGCATCGACCACCAAACCGACGAGATGCTCGTTGATGCTCACGACTATCACGCAGGTCCTTTCATTGTAGTCGTGGCTCGTCATATGGAAGCGCGTGCGCACGTCCATCACCGGGATCACCTGACCACGAAGGTTGATGACGCCCTTGATATAAGCCGGCATCTCGGGAACGATCGAGATCTTCTGTATGCCGACGATTTCCGTGACGTACTGGATCTCGATGCCGTATTCCTCGTCGGCGACGCGGAAGGAGAGATAACGATCGCGGAGGCTGTCCTCGTCATCGTCGAGATCGAAGTCGTCGTCCTGCATGCTGCGAGTCTGTTTCTTCTGTAAAAGGCTC
>JASLCY010000479.1 GCA_030151925.1 Oligoflexus sp. | reverse complement strand
GCGTGAAACCCAGGATAGCGGATATAGGCGAACGGATCTCGTGCGACATCTGCGCGAGGAACCGCGACTTGGCGAGGCTGGCTTTTTCCGCCGCGAGCTTGGCCGCTTCCTTCTCCTGGATCGCCTTTTTATAGGTCGTGATATCGAAGGTGATGCCGTCGAAGCGCAAGGGCTGCCCGGGGACTTTCTCCGCCCAGCCTGCGGCTTTGATCCACTTCTGCTGCGGTTCCGAGGATATGCTCCGGAAGGTCACGTCGAAGACCTCGCCGCGTTCGATCGCCTGCTTCACCGCCTCCTCCACGTAGGCCCTGTCCTCGGGATGGATGCGATCGATGAGCCTATGCGCGTAAAGGCTCTCATGCGGCGAGAGGCAGAGGTGCTCGAGGCATTCGCTGGAGCAGCTCATGACCTTGCGATCCGCGCTCCAGCTCCAGAGGCCTAGATGGGCGGCGCGCGCCACGCGGCTGAAGCGCTCGTGGCTTTCCTCGAGCAGCCGCATGCTCTCCTGAAGCGAGCGGCGGACGGCCGCGCGCTGTTCATCCTGGGCTTCGATCTGCTCGCGGAGCCGACGTTCGCGCGCCGCATTGCTCTGGGACGTATAGAGGAGTTTGTCGATCTTCCTTTTATAGTTGCGGGCGAGAGTGCAGATTGATGTGCAGGAGAGCCCGACCAGCAGGAAGACCAGGACGCGCGCTTGATCGACTTGATGGGAGACGACGGAATCCCAGCCGATAAAAAAGGTCACCCCCGTCACCGTTGCCAGGGCGCTAGCAAAAACACCCATCCAGAAGCCGAAAAAGAGCGCTGGAGGGACTATGGCCACCAGGAAGAGCATAAGGGGAACGCCGAGGCCGACGTAAGGAGCTATAAGGAGCCTGAGACCCAGGATCACGCTTACAGAGAGCATGATCATCCCAAGTTTGACTGGTATCGTCCTCAGTTTGCCAAGTAATCTTTTCATACCTAACAGCTAGCAGATCCAGGGCGGCCTGTCAGGGAAAAAAAGACGTAAGGCATTCTACCTCTGAACCGAATTTCTTGATTCAAAAGGGTTGCGGAAGATTATGGAGAAAAAAGAGCATTTGCAGGTCGTTCGCCAATTGAGCCACTGGCTCGATAGCGCCTTCGTTATTCCTGGCACGCGAATCCGGTTTGGCTTCGACCCCCTCATCGGTTTGATCCCGGGCCTCGGCGATGCGGTCACCGCGATCATCTCGTGTTACATCCTCGTCATCGCCTGGCAGCTGCAGGTCTCGCGCTGGACGCTCACGCGCATGGCCTTCAACATCGCGCTCGATTCGCTCCTCGGCGCGGTGCCCTTCTTCGGCGATGTCTTCGACGTGTTCTGGAAATCGAACGAAAAAAACCGCCTGCTGCTGGAGCGCGAACAGTCCATGCAGCAGGCGGGATCGAAAGACCGCTTTTTCATTATCTTGCTCGTGCTCGGCGTCCTGGGTTTCATGGGCCTCGCCCTCTGGGGAACGATCAGCCTCATCCAGCTCCTGATAGCGAAGCTCTCCGCCTGAGCGGCATCAGATCAACGACGGTTGCGTCAGAGCCGGCTTCGGCTCTTTTTCCTTCGTGTTGAAGCGCCACTCGCGGCTCGTGATCAGACGGGCGCCGCGTTTACGGAAGAGATAAGCCCAGACCCATTCGAAGAGCACCGCGACCTTGTTCTTGAAGCCGACCAGGAAGAGGACGTGCACGAGCACCCAGGCCAGCCACGCGAGATAGCCGGTCATCTTGAATTTCTTCATCTGCACGATCGCTCGGCTCCGGCCGATCGTCGCCATCTGCCCCTTGTCGTTGTAATCGAAGACCTTGCGTTCCTTGCCTTCGATCGTCCGCAGGATATTCTTCGCGGCCTGACGGCCGGTTTGGATCGCGGCCTGGGCGAGCCCGGGCAGCGGTTTGCCGTTCGGCAGCTTGAGCGAAGCCAGGTCGCCGACCACATAGACCTCGGGATGCTTCGGAATCGTGAGGTCGGGCGCGATCACCACGCGTCCCGACTTATCGAGTTCGACGCCAAGCTCCTTCGTGATCTCACCGGCCTGCACGCCGGCCGCCCAGAAGACGTTCTTCGTATCGATTCGGGTCTGGCCGGTCACCACGCCTTTTTCATCGATGTTATCCACCTTCACGTTCAAACGCAGATCGACGCCGAGTTCTTTGAGATCCTGCGCGGCATGCCGTGACAGGTCTTCCGAGAACATCGTCAGGGCCTTCGGCAAGGCTTCGAGCAGTATCACCCGCGCGGTGCTGGGATCGATGCGGCGGAAGTCGCGCGTGAGGACCGTGCGGCTGATGTCGGCGATCGCGCCCGCGAGCTCCACGCCGGTCGGCCCGGCGCCGACGATGACGAAGGTCAACAGCGCCTTTTGTTTTTCCGGATCAGGCTCGTTCTCCGCCAGCTCGAACGCCGACAGCACGCGGCGGCGAATCTCGGTCGCCTGCTCGAGCGTCTTCAGGCCGGGCGCGAAGTTCTCCCACTCCGGCTTCCCGAAATAGCTGTGCCGCACGCCGCAGGCCAGGATCAGGTAATCGTAGCTGAGTTCGGTGCCTTCCTCGCCGATCACGGTCTTGCTCGCGAGATCGATCTTCGCGATGCGGCCGAGATGCACGCTCACGTTCGGGGAATGAGTGAAGAGCGAACGGATCGGCACGGCGATATCCGAGGGGTTGAGGCCCGCCGTCGCCACTTGGTAAAGCAAGGGTTGAAAGAGGTGGTAGTTGCGCTCATCGATGAGCAGCACCTGCACGTTCTCGTGGTTCGCCAGCTCCTGCGCGGCATTGAGACCACCGAAGCCGCCGCCGACGACGATAACTTGTTTTTGACCGGGTTTGAGATGCGGGTTCGTAACTTTCATAAAGCCTCGTTTCCTTGAAGAGCCCCTCAGGACCATTCATAAGCCTTCTTTCAAAGCAAACAAGACCTTATTGCAAGACGAGAAGATAAATTCATGTCTTTATTGACGAATTTGAGAATACACGGGCCGCCACTCTGGAGGCGGGCCCGCTTCAGTTGAGGTAATTCTGGGCGCTGGTTTTGATATCGAGAGTGTCTATGCCGAGGTCGCCGAACGCCATCGGCCACATCTCCTGCCAGGGCGTGTGGAAGATCAGCTTCTCATCCAACGCGCGCTGGACCCAGTGCCCGCCTTTGAGTTCGGTCTCGAGTTGCTTCGGCCCCCAGGACGACTGGCCGAGTATGAAACGATAAGGCCACTGGCTGCGCCGCGGCTTCTCACCGCGCAGCTCTTCGTCCATCGATTCGATCAGGCCGTCGATCGCTTCCTCCGAGACGCTGATCCTCAGTTTGTCGAAGGCATAGGTAGCGCTCACGTCACCGCCTTCGTTATGCAGGACGACGCCGTGATTCGGAGCGAGCGGGCCGCCCATCCAAACGGGTATATAAGGCGGAATCTTGAACTTCTGCTGGAAGTTCGCGTCGCGCAGCGCCGCTGGCATCGGTTTGTTGATGATGTAGCCGACGGAACCCTGAGGCCCTTGTTCGACGAGGAGGACGATCGACCGCGCGAATTGCGGGTCGATGAGGCTAGGCAGCG
>JASLCY010000384.1 GCA_030151925.1 Oligoflexus sp. | reverse complement strand
GGCCAGAGAAAACCTCTCGCACCTCGAAGAGGTCCTGAATCTCGTCGTCCGGGCGGAAACCGCACAGAGGGGCTATCTCCTCACCCAGGACCTCGACTATCTGAAGCCCTTCGATCACGCTCAGGACTCCCTGGAGGACGCGCTATCGAAGCTCAGGGCCGACCGCTCTTTCGAAGGCAAGAGCGCTCTAGCCGAAATCGAGGAGCTCACCGGTCGTAAATTCGAAGAACTCACCGCGACGATCGATCTCGCCAGGTCCGGCCGGCAGGAGGACGCGCTCTCGGTCGTCCGCACCAACAAAGGGCAAAACCTCAGCGAGGCGATCCAGCTCCGCATCCGGAACCTGATCGCGGCGGAAGAGGAAGAGCTCAAGACCCGCAGCGAGAAACTCAATGCCTCCCTCGAGAGCATCACCTATCGCGTGCTGGGCGGCAGCCTGCTCGCCATTATCCTGACCCTGGTCTTTACCTATCTCCTGAGCAAAGAGCTGGCCGAGCGCCGTTCCGTGGAAAACACCCTGAAGATGGAACAGGACCGCCTGGCCTCCGTGATCTCCACCCAGCACAAGATCGCGACCGCGGGCCTCAATCTCGAATCCCTCATGGCCGTGATCGTCGCCCAAACCATCCAACTGACCGAAGGCGCCGGCGCGACCATTGAAATCGCCGATGAAGGCGACATGATCTATCGCTCGACCGGCGGGTCGATGAAGGCTTTCCTCGGTTTCAGGATCAAAATCAAGGACACCCTCACGGGCCTTTGCCTGTCCACGGGCCAGGCCCTCGTCTGCGAAGACACCGAGACCGATCCCCGCGTGAACCGCGAAGCCTGTCGGCAGGTAGGGGCCCGGTCGTTGATCGTCGTCCCGCTCTTCTTTGAAGGACGGCCGATGGGCGTTCTGAAATCCGTCTCGGACCGAGCCCATAACTTCAACCAGCGGCACATCGAGACCATGCAGCTCATCGCCGGCCTGCTCGCTTCGTCGATGGCCTGCGCGATCCAATACGAAGCCAAGCTCCAGGCCGAGCGCCTCGCCCTCGATGCCTCGCGCCTCAAGTCCGAATTCCTCGCGACCATGAGCCACGAGATCCGCACTCCGATCAACGGCATCATCGGCATGGGTCATCTCCTGAGCGATTCGACCCTCGGCTCCTCGCAGAAGGAATGCGTCGACAGCATTCAAAGGTCGGCGGACGCCCTCCTCACCGTTATCAACGACATCCTCGACTTCTCCAAGATCGAGGCCGGCAAACTGGAACTCGAGATCGTCGATTTCGATATCGACCAGATGATTTCCGACATCGGCAAGATGATGTCGCTCTCGGCTCGCGACAAAGGTCTGGAGTTCGTCTTGAAGAGCCCGGGCCGCTGGACCCACCTCTATCGCAGCGACCAGGGCCGGGTAAGGCAGATCCTCCTCAACCTCCTCAGCAACGCCGTGAAGTTCACGCCGAAGGGCAAGGTGGAATTCCGCATCCTGCTCACCCGGGATAACGAGATCGAGACGGGTTTCCGTTTCGAGATCCAGGATTCCGGCATAGGCATTTCCGAGGCTGCCCGCGGCCGGCTCTTTCAAGCCTTCTCGCAGGCCGATGCCTCGACCACCCGGCGTTTCGGTGGCACGGGCCTCGGTTTGACCATCTCCCGTCAGCTTGCGGAATTGCTGGGGGGCGGCGTGGGATTCAGCAGCGAACTCGGCAAGGGCAGCGTCTTCTGGTTTGAAGTCGCGATGAAGAAGGGTTCAGTCTACTCGCGTCCCGCCCAAGGCCAGGTCTTCGCGATTCCCACGGGCGATCACAGCCACAGCAAGGTCCTCGTCGCCGAGGATCATTTCGTGAATCAAAAAGTTGTGCTAGGCTATCTGAAAAAGCTGGGTTATCCCGCGAAAATCGTGGGCAACGGCAAGGAAGCCCTCGCGGCCCTGGCCACCGAGCGTTTCGCCATCATCCTCATGGATTGCCAGATGCCCGAGATGGATGGATATGAAGCGACGCGAGCGATAAGAGGGAGCGGTGCGCCCTATGCCTCCATTCCTATCATCGCGATGACCGCGAACGCCATCAAAGGCGATCGGGAGCGCTGCATCGAAGCCGGGATGAACGATTACATCTCAAAACCGATCATGGTACAGGAGTTCGCTGAGCTTTTGGAACGCTGGAACGGTGAGGTCGCATCGAGTGAGACGGCCGCTCGTTCCCTGAGAGGCGTAAGGGTCCCGGACGATGAGATCCTGGATTCTGATACGACTCAGGCTTTGATGAGCCTTGAATCGACGGACGGCCGCCCCCTGCTGGTCGAGCTTACGGAAATCTTCCAGAAGATGGCTCCGGAACGGTTCGCAGCGATGCAAAAGGCGCTTGCCGCGGAGGAGTGGAAGACCCTGAGTTTTGAAGTGCATAGCCTCAAGGGCGCTTCGGGCACTCTCGGCTTGAAGCGGCTCGTGATGCTGAGCCGCAGGATAGAGGAGGGGCTCCAGGGAACGCCGCGAAATGAGCTTCCGGCCCTGTTGGGAGCCCTCCAGCAAGACTGTGAACTCGCCGTCGCCGCCCTCCAACGCGTGAGCCGAGGCCGGAGTCCTCTTCGCGGAGCCGCCTAGGCGAGGATGCGCGAAGCGGCGCCTGGCTCATGGAAGCGGGGCGCTGCAGTCGAGCA
>JASLCY010000477.1 GCA_030151925.1 Oligoflexus sp. | reverse complement strand
GGCGATGAACGATTATCAGCACGAGCAGACTGGCGATCCCTTCGTCGGGGCGAAGCTCGGCAACCTTCTTCTCGCGCAGGGTTTTCAGGATATCCGCACCCAGGTGAAGACCTGGCACTTCGATAACCGCCAGCCCGAGCAGCGCAAGCGTTATATCGAGTTCTGGACGCAGATCCTCCTCAGCGCGAAGGACCAGCTGCTCAAGGCCAACTACATCGACCAGGCGACTCTCCTGTCCGCCCAGGACGAGCTGAAGCAGGTCGCCAAGGATCCGAACGCGGTCTTCTACTTCTCTTTCATGCAGGCGCAGGGCGTTCGTTGAGCGCCCCGCCCCTACTCGATTTCATTGCATCAGTTTGGTGACGACCGGCAGGTGGTCCGAGGCCTCGCTCTGGTAGCTCGGCACCAGGGTCTGCAGCTTGGGGATCTCGGGGACCTCGAGGTTGAAGTTCGTCGTCGCGATCATATGGTCGATGAGCGACTGGCGCCCCGCGTAGTAGCTGTAATCGTCTTCGGCGACGAGCGGGTCGGTCAGGACCTTGAAGAGGTTCTCGTTCTGGTACCAGGGATCGAAGTTCACGCGGTCGCTCGCGTCGACGAGCGGCTGGTTGAAGTCGCCGAGGACGATGACCTGGAGGGCCGGTTCTTTCGTCTCGAGGTCGGCCACGTAGGATTCGAGAGAGGTATTGGCCTTTTTCCGGCGAGCCTGGCTCTTGTCATCGCCGAACGCTTTCAGGTGCACGACGATCACCACGATATCCGCGCGGTCCTTGCGATTGGGATGCAGGCGGACCATGAGCGGCGGGCGGGGGAAGGAATAGGTGTCCTTCGGGAACAGCGCCTGCTGATCCACGACCGTGAAATCGCTCGTCCTATAGATGAGGCCGACGTTGCGGTCCTCGTAGGCATTGTTCTTGTCGTCGCCCACGATAACGCCGGTGAACTTCGGCATCGCGGAGAGCAGGTCGTTGAACGCGTCGACGCTCGTGATCTCTTCCACGCCCATCACGTCCACATCCATCGTATTGAGGATGTTCGAGACGGTGCCCTTGCTCCGCGTGGACTTGGGATAATCTTCGATGTTCCAGCAACCGATCTCGAGTCCGTCCGCGGTGCCGAGGACGGGGATCGAAGCCGTCGTAGGATTATTGGCGCCTGTCGCCGGTTGGTCGCCGGTCGATCCAGGATTATTGGTCGTTGCGCCATTACTGGTGCTGGAGGACGTCGTAGTCGTTGTCGGAGTTGCGGAGGTCGAAGAAGAGGTGCTGGAAGTCGGGGCGGCATTGGGGTCTTGGGGAACAGAGGGGGCCGTGATTTGCGGCGTAAGATTCGACGCGGGAGGCGCGGCTGCGGGCGTCTTGCTCCCTCCGCCGCCGCCACTGCAGGCTAGGGTGAAAGCGAGACAGCATAGTGAAATACATGCGCTATGATGAAGCTTCGAAATCATCGTAACCTTTGCTCCATATCACTGTTAATGACCTGAAATGCAGGGATTATTTTTAGCACAGGAAGGACTCCCCAGCTATATCGAACTTGCTTTTTTAAAGCAATTCAGTTGCATAGAATCGCGGAACAGCCGACAATCGAGCTTTCGCAGAATCTTCGACGTTTTATCAATAGGTTAGTGATGGCCTCCGACATTAAATTACAGGCCCTGCGCAGCGATTGGCAGCCGACCGATCTGCCTTATTCGGGGCTCATACGCTCTTTTGTTTCGGGCGACCCGCAAGGCGACCGCATCCGGATGAAGTTTTATAAAGGCCAGGAAGCCCAGACCCTCTGGGGTCGCGTGTGGTTCGGACCGGGCGCTGAAGGCCCTCCAGGACACGCTCACGGGGGCGCGCAGGCCGCGGTGCTCGATGAGCTGCTCGGCGGCGCGGCCTGGGTCTATGGCTACCGGGTGATCGCGCTCAACCTGCAGACCGATTTCGTCTCGTTCGTGCCGCTCAAGCAGGAGCTGGTGCTGAAGGGCGAGGTGAAGAAGGTCGAAGGGCGCAAGATCTTCACCGAAGGGACGATAGAGGACGTGGACGGCAAGGTCCTCGCTCGCGGGCGCATCCTCTTCCTCCAGCTCTCCGAAGACCAGATCAACCGTTTCATGCCGGCAAAGAACGAGGGGGAATGATGCAAGCCTACGTCCTTCACATCATCATAGCCTGGGTCCTGAGCGCGTTCGCCCTCACCCTGACGTCCAAGCTCATCAAGGGCCTCAAGCTCAACGGCTTCGGCTCGGCGATGCTCGCGACCTTCGTGCTCGCGGCGCTGAACGCCACGCTCTTCCGCGTGCTCTGGTGGATTTCGTTGCCGTTCACGATCCTGACGCTCGGGCTCTTCCTCTTCGTCCTGAACGGGCTGATGCTGAAGATCACGGCGAAGCTGGTGAACGGCTTTAAGGTGGACGGCTGGATCGCGGCGATAGCGGGAAGCGTCGTCCTGTCGATTTTCCAATCGATACTTTACTTCATCTTCCGCAGGCCTCTGGCGGGCTGAAACGCGTCGAGCGGCCGTCGAACTCAGCGCCGCTCGATTCCTGGATGTCAGTGCGGGGCGGGTTCCATGCCCTCGAAACCGATGGGGATGATCTCGAGCTCAGGGTTGAACTCCTGCCTGAGGACGCTTTGGATCGCCGACAAAGTTCCCGTCACGCTGCTCGGGCACGTTCCGCACGCGCCTTCATAACGAATCGTCAGGTAGTTGCCTTCGAGCCCCATCACTTCGAGGTCGCCGCCGTCGCCCTGGAGCGCGGGACGGATCGTCTTGTCGAGGATGGCTTCGATCGTCTGCAGCTCGGGGCTCATCTCGCTGCGGCGCTTCTCGTCGGGCGAGAGGAATTCGGGATTGTGCGTCGGGAGCAGGGCCTTGATGAGGCGCCGGGCTTCCGCGAGCACGTCGTCCCACGACACCGAACCGTCCTGCGTGATCGTGATGGCGTTTTCGAAGAAGTGGACCTGGGACACGCTTTTGATCTCGAACAACGCCTTGGCGAGCGGGATGTGAGCGCAGTCCTCGGGCGTCGAGAACGTGATCTTGCCCGTAGACTTCACATCGTGGTTCACGATGATCTTCTTCGCGTAAGGATTCGGCGTAGGCTGCACCATCATCTTAACGTCCATGCGCGCTTCTCCTGTATCGTTCAAGTCGCTCACGCCAACTGGCCTCCCGTAGTCCTGAGGACTCCGTGCAAATGCTCGGTAAAATGCGGGCCCGTGATGCGATTCAGGACATCGAGGGCAAAGGCCTTCGCCAGCATGTCCTTGGCTTCGTCCCGGGGGATGGCGCGGCTCTGGAGATAGAAGAGCTCCTGCTCGTTGATCTGCCCGATGCTCGCGCCGTGCGAGCACTTCACGTCGTTCGCGTCGATGACGAGCTGCGGGCGGCTGTCCACCTCCGCGTCCTTGCTCATCAGGAGGTTCTTGTTGAGCTGGTGCGCCGCCACCTGCTGGGCGTCGCGGGCGATCGCGATCTTGCCGTTGAAGACCGCCCGGCTCTTATCCTCGAGGATGCCCTTATAGAGCTGGGTGCTGGTCGTATGCGCCGCGAAGTGGTTCACTTCGGTCACGTTATCGATATGGTTATCCTTGCGAGCCTGGTAGAGGCCGTCGAGCTTGGCGGCCGCGCCGGGCGCGTTCATATTGAAGATCAGGTGCGAGCGGTTGAGTCTGCCGCCGAGCGCGAGGTTGAACGTCTCGACCTGCGCGTCGCGCGCGACGTGGAAGCGGTGCGTGCTCACGTACTGGGCCTGATCGCCGAGGACGCGTTCCAGGATGTACTGGCAGCGGGCGCCCGTCTCCACCCAGATATCGCTCACCGCGTTGGTGAAGTGCGTGGTGTCGCCGGCGTGGCTCTCGAGGATCGCGACGTTCGCGTGTTTCTCCACATGTACGATGTTCCGCGGGCTGATCAGGGCGCTCGCGCCCGGCGTCTGCAGGAAGACCAGCTGCAGCGGACGGGCGCTTTGGAGTGATTTCCTCACGCGAATCACCGCGCCGCTCGAGAAGAGCGCCTGGTTCAGGTCCGCGAGGGAATCGACGCCCTGCTTGTTGGCGGCGGCATGGATGAGGCGCGCGCTGTCCGCGTGCTTCACGGCTTCGATCAGGGGAACTACCGAGACGTCGGCCGGCAGCTGCGAATGCCCGGCCGCGTAACGGCCGTTGATGAAGACGATGCGATCGGCCTGCTTGAGGCTCACCGCCTTGAGCCGCAGGGCGTCGATATCGGCCGCTTCCGCGAGGGCGAAGTCCTTGTCCTGCAGCGAACGGGTGCTGGTGTATTTCCAGTCCTCGAGCCGGCGGGTCGGAAGGCCTTCGGCCAGGAACTTCTCGTAGGACTTCTTGCGGGTCGCACGCAGCCAGGCCGGAGTCCATTGCCGACTCTTCAGCAGTTCATGATAAGTATTTTGAAAGAGAGCCGTCATCGTTCCCACCTCTCAGTTCAGGAGCCAATCGTAGCCGCGGTCTTCGATCTCCAGCGCGAGCGAGACGTCGCCCGAGCGGATGATGCGGCCGTCGGCCAGGACGTGGACGAAGTCGGGTTTAATATAGTTCAGGATGCGATGGTAATGCGTGATCATCACGATCGCGTTGTCCTCGGTCTTCAGTTTATTGACGCCTTCCGACACGATGCGGAGGGAGTCGACGTCGAGGCCCGAGTCGGTCTCGTCGAGCAGGGCCAGGCGCGGGTTGAGCACGGCCATCTGCAGGATCTCGTTGCGCTTCTTCTCGCCGCCCGAGAGGTCGACGTTGAGCTCGCGGCTCAAGAAGCTCGAGTCGATCTCGAGCAGCTTCGCCTTCTCGCGCACGAACGCTTCGAACGCCTTCTGCTCCATCGGGTCGACGCCCTGCTGCTTGCAGACCGCGTTGAACGCCGCGCGGAGGAACTCGAGGTTGGGGATGCCCGGGATCTCGACCGGATACTGGAACGCGAGGAAGAGGCCGTTGCGCGCCCTCTCGTCAGGCTCCATCTCGAGCACGTTCTTAGGGCGGAAGTTCACGTCGTAAGTGATAGCGCCCGAGGTCACCTCGTATTCGGGGTGGCCGGCGATGACCTTCGACAGAGTGCTCTTGCCGCTGCCGTTCGGTCCCATGATCGCATGCACCTCGCCCGCGTTGATTTGCAGGTTCAGGCCCTTGAGCACTTCTTTTTCGTCGACGCGGACATGCAGATCTTTGATGCTGAGCATAATAAACCCTAACTCCTGTTAACCGACGCTGCCTTCGAGCTTCATCTCGAGGAGCTTGACCGCTTCGACCGAGAACTCCAGGGGCAATTCCTTGAAGACTTCCTTGCAGAAGCCGTTGAGGAGGAGGCCGATCGCCTGCTCCTCCTCGATGCCGCGGGACTTGAGGTAGAAGACCTGCTCGCCGCTGATCTTCGAGGTCGTCGCTTCATGCTCGATGACAGCGGTGTTATTCTTGACTTCGATATAAGGGAAAGTATTCGCCGCGCAGCGGTCGCCCACGAGGAGCGAGTCGCATTGCGAGTGGTTCCGCGCGTTCTCGGCGGAAGGCGCGACCTTCACGAGGCCGCGGTAGCTGTTCACGGAATTATCCGCCGAGATGCCCTTGGAGATGATGCGGCTGCGCGTGTTCTTGCCGATGTGGATCATCTTCGTGTCGGTGTCGGCCTGCATCTTGTTGCTGGTGAGGGCGACCGAGAAGAATTCACCGACCGAATGATCGCCCTGCAGGACGCAGCTCGGGTACTTCCAGGTGATCGCCGAGCCGGCTTCCACCTGGGTCCAAGAGATGCGCGAGTTCTTGCCCTGGCAGAGGCCGCGTTTGGTCACGAAGTTATAGATGCCGCCCTGGCCCTCGGCGTTGCCCGCGTACCAGTTCTGGACGGTGGAATACTTGATCTGCGCGTCGTCCATCGCGATGAGCTCGACGACCGCGGCGTGGAGCTGGTTCTCGTCCCGCTGCGGAGCGGTGCAGCCCTCGAGGTAGCTCACGTAGGAGCCGGCGTCGGCGATCAGGAGCGTGCGCTCGAACTGCCCCGTGCCCGCGGCGTTGATGCGGAAGTAGGTGCTGAGGTCGAGGGGGCAATGGACGCCTTTCGGGATGTAGCAGAACGAGCCGTCGGTGAAGACCGCCGAGTTCAGCGCCGCATAATAATTGTCTTTATAAGGGACCACGCGGCCGAGGTACTTCTTCAC
>JASLCY010000339.1 GCA_030151925.1 Oligoflexus sp. | reverse complement strand
CCGCTCGCGTTCGACGAAGACCACCTTCGAGCGGCGCGCGAGACGCCCGAGCACGGGCCAGCGCCCGACCTCGCCCTTCGCGACGAAGGCCAGCGGCGCCGTCGCGCCGATGGCAATAATATCGAGATAACTGACGTGATTGGCAAGGAGAACTTGCCCGGACGCCGCGGGGCTCGGCCCGCACCAGTGCACGCGAAGATCGATGACGCGCTGCAATTCGCGAAAATGCTCTTGGCCGAGCCCTTCGCCTTGCCAGAGAACTTTACAGAAAATTCGCAGGATCTTTGTCAGGCGCACGAGCAGTCTGAGCGATTCCAAAAGGCCTCCCCGCATGGTTCTCGCTTCAGATTAGTGGAGAGGCTGCGGCGCGTCACGACATTAATCGACTTTTTACCGACAATTTAAGACGGCTGCCGAAGGCTCGCCTACACTGCGGTAAGTTCTCACATGGGAGATACTTCATGAGCTCGATGAGCGCTTCCGTACTGGCTTTGCCTGTAACCCAACGCGTGATTCCCACGCTCCCTACCCTGCCGAGCCATTGGCAGGCGAAAGTCCCCCTCGAGATCGTCCAGTCTCGATACATCATCAAGACCGCCGACAGCGCCGATGAGTTCGCCAAGACGATCGCGCTGCGCAATGAGGTCTTCCTCAAGGAATTCGCCGGGAAGGACGAGGAGCCGGGCGAGCTCCTCTGCGATCTCGAGGCGCGCGACCAGGACGCGGATTTCCTCATCATCAAAGAGGCGGGCACCGGCGACGTCCTCGCCTCCTACCGCCTCATCTGCTCGAAGTTCTCGCGCGACTTCTATTCGAAGAGCGAATTCTCGCTCGGCTCCTTCCTCGACGAGGAGGGCACCAAGCTCGAGCTCAGCCGCGCCTGCGTCCGCGCCGACAAACGCTCCTCGGGCATCCTCGTCCACCTGCTCTGGCGAGGCCTCGTCGCTTATATCCAGGCGACCGGCAGCCGTTATCTCTTCGGTTGCAGCAGCGTCCAGTACCTTCACCTGCCCGAGCTCGTGAAGGTCTATCGCCAGCTCAACGCCCTGAACGCGCTCACCGAGGCCTTCCACGTGAAGCCGCTGCCGGAATACAAGATCCTCGACACCGAGGGCCTGAGGCTCATGAATCCGCAGGCTAGCGAGTCGGCGATCGATCTGCCGCCTCTGCTGCTGGCTTACGTCAGGGCCGGCGCGAAAATCCATGGCGCTCCCGCTTATGACCAGGATTTTGGCTGTTTGGATCTGTTCACGGTCCTCGATTTCGACAATCTCGATTCCGCGTTCGCCAAACGCTATCTAACATGATGATTTTAAAGATCTATTTAAATAAAAAGATCAGGTAAAGCCGAGGGCTGGTCAGAGCGATCATTTTTTCGGTAAAAAATGCTAAAAAAACCCTGGAAATACTTGCCTTAGACTCCCGCGGCATGATACTCCCGCCGCAAGTCAATCACCCCTCAACTCACGGAGTTAGGCTATGATGAAGCAGGTAGTATTAGGACTTAGCTTGGCGACAACCCTCGCAGCCTGTGGTCCAGCGACAGCAGGTAAAAAGACGCCGCCACCGGCCAACCCCCTCGATACGTATCATCCCATCGTCGCCTCCGACGCCCAGAACGGCAATAACAACGACTCCACTTCTCTCAGCAGCGGCACCACGACGACGACCACCACCGGCAACAACGTCGCCGCTCCTACCGATACCAAAGCCTTCGCCCTCAGCTCAGCGGCCGGCAAGACCTTCGAATCCAACTGCTACCGCTTCGGCACGACCGGCGACTATTCGAAGAAGTACTGGGGTTTCACCGCCGATACGATGACTTCCCTGCTCCTCAAGTATTCCGACGAGAATTGCACGGTGATCTCGAAGAACACCGACGGCTCGGCGAAGGCTTGGTCGACCTGGGTGATCGGCTCGCTCACGACCAAAGCCCTCAGCTCCAACTGGATCGCGGTCTCGGGCGCCTGCACGAAGGGCTGCAGCCAGCCTTATTCCACGGCTTTCCGCTTTGCCGGCACCACTCTGCAGGAAGGCTCGAAAGTCGCCGATAAAGACCTCTACAACACCGACGAAGGCCGTTACGTAAATAACACGCCGACCAAGACAGCTCTCGATCTCGAAGCTCTCGCGGCCAGCCTCAGCGGCACCGCATCGACGACGCCTACGACTCCCGCAGTCCCTGCGGTTGCTCCGACCGGCCTCGATCAGATCGCTTCGCTCGCGGGCCAATCGTGGAGCACCTGCTACGCTTCGAACAATAAGGAAGGCACGGCCACGGTCCAACGCGGCTTCAAACGCACCCTGACCTTCATCAAGGGCGCGACCGCCGCGGCGGATGCTTATCGCAGCGACCTCGTGAAATACTCGAATATCGATTGCACCGGCGACATCGTCCTCCCGGCTTCCGCCTCCCGCACCTACAGCTCTCTCGTCGTCAAGACCGCGGCCACCGCCGGTTGGATCGAAGTGGATGCGCAGGCCTGCGCGGACAGCTGCAAGGGCGTAAATACCCTCCTCGCGCTCCCTACGGCTACAGAAGGCCTTAAGGAAGCCGGCGAGAAGACTACGGCCCCGGGCACCTTCTACACCGATACCCCGCGAGCCTATACGCTCGACCAGTGATCGGCAGCATAGGAAAGCCCCGGCGCCTTGAGCTCCGGGGCTTTCCTTTTATCTAGGACCGTGGCCTCGCTTGCAGGCTGCGGGGCAGGATCAGGAGCCGGCGGCTCCGAGGTCCATGATGCTGATATTATCGTAGAGCGAGGCCTCGTCGATCGAAGCGTCCTTGGTCTCGGTGAATTTGAGGATCTCGCTGGCGCTCGACGCCTTCACGATCGTTTTGAATGTGGTCCACTGCTGCACCGAGACGGGCAGCGTTTGGATCAGGTCGTCCCCGAAGTAGACTTTAGCCTGTTTGCTGTTGTTCGGAGCCGGCGTACGGGTCATGTACTGGAAGCTCACGACGTAGTAGTGGTCCTTCTGCACACTCACGCTCTGCTGCATGATCATCATGCTGTTATCCGCAACTGTGCAGAGCGAAGAGAGGATAGCGTATTTATTGTTGCTCGAGCCCTGACGCGCCAGCTCACTCATCGACGCGTAGTTACCGTAGGTTTGCCCTACGCAGCCGTCATCCTGCATCGAGAAGGCCCAGGCCGCCTTCCCATCGATAAGCACGGTTCCGGTGTGGGCCGCTTCATCGACCCTCATGGCCATGCCTTCGAAACTACCGCCCAGGACCATGTCAGCCGGCGGATTCTTGGCATCGACCATCATCGTCGCCAGGGCTTCCCCGGTAATTTTATCCGCTACGGCGATCGCTATGCTTTGGCCTTTGGCCAGAACCGGCAGAACGATCGATATCGTTTTGCTCGCCTCATCGAACTTGAAGTTCGTCTTCAGCCAATTGCCGTTGCCCATATGATAATAGGCTTCTTTCGCCACGAAGCTCGACATCAGCGAGCCGGTCTTGTCCATAGGAAGGCAGCTGGCCTGGTATTGGCCTTGCCACATGATCGAGCAGGTGAGCGAAGCGCCGCCGATCGCGATAGGGAAGGACGCTGAATCCGGCGAGCCCTGGTCGGCGGTCTTATCATTGGACTTATCTTTGTCCGTGTTGCTGCTGTCGCCGCCGGAGTCTTTGGATTTACTGAGGGATGCAGCATTGGAGCCATCACCCGCCGGAGTGCCCTCGCAAGCGTATAGGCTTAAGCTAAGTATGCCTATGGTAAGAATTGCTGCTGATTTCATAG
>JASLCY010000322.1 GCA_030151925.1 Oligoflexus sp. | reverse complement strand
GTCGTGGAGCGCGAGGGCGCTCTGCATCGCGCTGAAGGCCCGGGTGCGCGCTTCCATATCGGCTGCCGACGAATAATGCTCGGGCCGATAATCCTGCCAGGCCTTCCCGGGACGCGCCGGCCCCATATTGAAATCGCCGTGCACGATCACCGCATGGTCGGCCGGCGAGTTCGCGCTGACGAAAGCCACCAGCTCGTCGCCTTCCTTGGCTCTCGCCGTCTCCGCCTCGGGGCTGTCGCCGGCCTGCATGTGGGTATTGTAGACGTCGAGCGTTTGCGAACCGATCGCGTAGCGCATCAGGACGATGCCCTTGGAGGCGACGCTGTCGGCGATCTCGGCTTTCGCCTCATAGAAGACCTGCGCATGCCCGATCAGCGGGAAGCGGCCGAGCGAGGCCAGCCCTGAGTTCGCGAGGCTCCAGGCCTCCTTCTTCTGGTCGAAGTAGAAGCGCGCGGGCTGATCCGTCTGGTCGAGGAGCAGATCGCAGAGATTGAAGCACTCCTGCACGCCGACGATGTCGAAGGCCCTCAGCTTCCGGCCGATGATAGGAAGATTGATCTTCGCCCGCGCGTCGTCGAGCACGGGACGGGACTGCACGTTGTAGGTCAGGACCGTGAATTCGGTGGCGGTCTCCGCGCGCAGCGGGGGACACGATCCGGCAAGGCCGAGGATCAGCGAGGCGAGGGCGAGTTTCATAGGCTTAAGGTCTCCACCGGGAATTATTCAAAGATCTTCTCGCGTATTTCCCAGTAGTACTTCTTTTTCCGGGCGATCACAAACAGAGGTTGGCGGAAGAGATGCTGGCTCCGCAGGATCTCGTCAGCATTTTTGAATTGCGGTTTGAGCTCGGGCCGTCTCAGGTGCATCCGCACGAAGTTATAATAAAACGCCTGGAGATCCCGCGACTCGTTCATCGAGAAAAACTCCTTGAGGCTCTGCCCGTCATAATCGTAGTAGCTTACCTCGAGCCGAGAGCCGCCCTTTTTGCTGTGGGTCAGCTCCATCTGCATCGAGTCGGTGCGCATCACATGAGCATCCTTGAGCGCCATCGCGTCCTTGAGCTTTTTATCGTTGTCGACCAGCACCCCCTGGCAGCCGGAGCAGACGCGGGCCGCGATGTCGTTTTCCGCCCCGCACGCTCCGCAGCGCTTGAAGCGGAAGCGGAAACCGCAGGGCTCTATCCTGCCGGTGCGCGGGTCTTCCTGCGCGCCGCGGCACTTGCGGCCGAAGTGTTCGATGATATCGCCGTCGGGATCCTTGAGCCCCCAGAAATCGTTGATGTGGCCGCAGGCCGGGCAGGGGACCTCCACCGGCACGGATTCCGCCGAAGGCCTGTCCTCGTCGATCTCCGGCGCGAAAATATTGTGCCCGAGGCCGGTGTAATCGAGGATGAGGCAGTCCTGCTTGCCGGGCGCGAGCCTGAGGCCGCGGCCGACGATCTGCTGATAGAGGCTCACGGATTCGGTCGGCCGCAGCAGGGCGATCAGATCCACGTGCGGCGCGTCGAAGCCGGTCGTGAGCACCGAGACGTTGACCAGATATTTGAGTTTCTTCGCTTTGAACTCCTCGATGATGCGGTCGCGCTCGGGGCCGGCGGTCTCGCCGACCACCAGCGCCGATTCCTCCGGCGGCAGCAGGCCGAGGATCTCCTCCGCGTGGCGGACCGAAGCGGTGAAGATCATCACGCCTTGCCGGTCTTTCGCCAGCTCGAGGATGTTGCGCACGATGCTCGGCGTGATGCGCCCCTGATCCTTGAGCGCCGCTTCCACCTCCTTCATCTGGAAGCGGTCGCCCCGCAGCTTCAGGCTCGAGAAGTCGTAGGCCGCGACCGGCGAATCGATTGTGAGCGGGGGCGTCAGGTAACGGTTCTCGATCATGTAGCGGATCGAGAGCTCGTAGATGCAGCGTTTGAAGAACCGCTGCTCCGTCGAGCGTATATGGCCCTTGGCGTGGTATTCGTAGATCCAGCCCAGCCCGAGGCGGTAGGGCGTCGCAGTCAGGCCCAGGATGCAGAGCTTGGGATTGAATTCGCGGAGCTTGCGGATCACCTGCAGGTACTGGGTGTCCTCGTCCGTCGAGACCCTGTGGCACTCGTCGATGACCAGGAGCGAGAAGTCGCGGAACATGGCCTCGCTGGCCCGCGCGACCGACTGGATGCTGCCGAAGATCACCTTCTCGCTGTGGTCCTTGCGGTCGAGGCCGGCCGAGTAGATCCCGGCTTCCAGGCCGTAGCTCAGGTACTTGGCGTGGTTCTGCTCGACGAGCTCCTTGACGTGCGCGAGCACCAGCACGCGGCCCTTCGCCTTGCGCGCGAGTTCGGCGATGACGAGGCTCTTCCCGGCGCCGGTCGGCAGGACGACGACCGCGGGCTCCCGTTGCTTCTGGAAATGGCGAATGGTCGCTTCCACGGCGGCCTGCTGATAAGGACGAAGCGTATACATGGAAGGATTTCCTCAGCATTGAAAAGCCACCCGGGAAGGTGGCCTGGATGGAAGCCATCTCATAAAAGCGATGGCGTCGTTCGTCGTCGTCGGGCGCTCCTCATGTACCAGCGCGTACACTCCGGGCGCCCTCCTCCCGGGCCCAGCCTTCCCACTTATGCGACGGCTTCCTAATCGCGGGACGCTTTCTTGGCTTCTTTAGCCGCTTTTTTCTCTTTAGCGGTCTTCTGCGGGGCTTTCTTCGTTTCCTTTTTAGCGTCTTGAGACTTTGCCATGGAAAAACTATCTCCTCTGCTAGGATACGCCAAACCTTCAAGTCGGTTCAGCCTCGCGGGATGCGAGTCATCATCTCTCATTGCACTGTCGCAAAATCGATGGCATTTTTCAAGAAACTTGGCGGAGAAATTCTTCGATGGAACTTAATGTCCTCTCACAGATCGCTCGAAACGTGCAGCGCCTCGGAGGGGATGCCGACATCCTCACGGGTTTCGTCGCGGCCGGTTTTACGATCAGCTCGGCTTTCGCGCGCGGGTTCTACGAACGCGCCCTCGCCGAGGCGGAAGGGGACGCAGGGGAGCTCCTGCCTTTCCCGGAGCGCTTCGCCGTGCGGGTCGGCGAGAAGATCGGCAAGAAGGCCTACGAATGGATCGAGGACAAACGCATCAGCTTCGCGCCGGATATCTGGCTCTTCGATGCGGCGGCCCCCGAGTGGGGGACGAAGCTCGCTAGGCCGGCCCCCTCCTTTCAATTCCTGATCGAATGCAAGGACCACGGCGCCTGCACCAAGGGGCAGCTGCGCGGTTATCCCTTCATGCAGAAGGAGCTCTTCCAGAGCGAGGGGGTCTCGGCCTTCACGCTGCTCATCTGCGATAGCGTGACGGAAGAGGAGGCGGCGGGTTTCAGTGCCGTCCTGCATTGGAGCGATTATCTGGATCTCGCGCGGGCCGCTCTCGCCGATGTGCGGGACGAGGCGGAAAAACAAGCGTTGGCTCAGTTTCTCCTCGCGTTCGAAGCCCTGCTTGAACCGGATATGAAGGCTCTTTCAAGTCCGAGCATAAACGATGCGGCGGCGGCGCAGCGCCTCTGCGAATGGATCCGCGGCCGAGTTCCCTGCGAAGGCTCGATAATTCCTTTGGTCGATCCCGCGACCGGCGCGAATGCTCATTCATCCCGAAAAACCCTAGTCCTCGCCGGCGACCGGCGAACGGGGCTGGCGCTCGAAGTCCTCAGGAACCATTCGAAATTTCGCCTCGAACTTATGCGGACCAAGGACGGCAAGGTTTTGAGCAGGGCTCAATCCGTTGAAATCAACGCAGAATACCCCAAAGCTCTCCTCCACGATCTCCTCGCCAACCTCAGGCGGGAGATCGAGGGCTATCTTCGATACAATTAGTTGCAAAAAAATCGGGCCCCGCCGCTAGCCGATTTTCATACGGTGAATCATGGGGCTAGCAGGCCCGGGGCCATGCGCGGCCTTAATGAATCATGCGCCATTCATAAGAGCGTTTCAGTCCTCTCCTCGTTTAAGCCGACTACATATTTATCCCTCACTGGTCTTGAGGAGCGCCCGGCGCCACAGAACGACGCCACCGCATTTAGGAGAGGGCACTAGTATGAACCGTCTAAGCATGAATACCAAATTAACCTTAGTCGTCGCGGTCTTCATCATCATGTTGATCTCGGTCTTCGCCGGCGGCGTCCTCGGCATGAAACGCATCCTCAAGGAGACCGACGAATTCGTCGACGTCCACCTGGAAAAGCGTCGGATCGCGAGCCTGATCATCACCGAAGGTTTTATCGCCAGCGGCGAGCTCAAGGACCTTCTGCTCGAGGATCACCCGAAGGAGCGCGAGGAGGAGCTGGCCTCCTTAACCAAGGAGCTGGCCGCCCTCGACAAGAGCTGGACGGAGCTCGACCCTCTCATGGACGCGCAGTCCCGGCCTTATTTCACCAGCGCGCACGACAAGTACCAGGAGTGGCTCGCCGCGATCATGCAGGTGCGCGAGTTAGGGCTCAAGGGAACGGCGGAGGCGACCAAACAGGCCTTCGACTATAACCAGGAGAAGGCGGCGCCTCTCCGCATCGCGATGAACGAGCAGCTCGATAGGATGAAGGAGCTGATCGAGCGGCAGGTGAAGGCGGATCGCGAGGAGAACGACGGCATCGCCGACGACGTGCGCACCACCATGATCGCGATCATGGTCGTCGGCCTCAGCATAGCGCTTTCGCTCGCGATCTATACGATGGTCAACATCCGGCGCGGCGTGGACCGGACCGTCGAGATCCTGGACGATACCTCCCGCCAGGTCGCCTCCGCGGCCTCGGAAGTCGCTTCGTCCTCGCAGAGCCTCTCGCGCACGGCGGTCGATCAGGCCGCTTCGCTCGAGGAGACGGCGAGCGCGGTGGAGCAGATGAGTTCCATGATCAGCAAGAACAGCCAGTCGGCGCGAGCCAGCTCCGATCTCTCCAATAAAAGCGTGCAGAGCGCGGTCCGCGGCCAGGAGGTGCTGGGCGCGATGATGGAGTCCATGGAACGCATCGAGCAGGCCAACCTCCTCGTCATCCAGCAGACCGACAGGAACAACCAGAAGATGAGCGAGATCGTCGGTCTCATCGATGAGATCGGCGCCAAGACCCTCGTGATCGACGAGATCGTCTTCCAGACCAAGCTCCTCTCGTTCAATGCTTCGGTCGAAGCCGCCCGTGCCGGCGAGCATGGCAAAGGCTTCGCGGTGGTGGCCGAGGAAGTGGGGAACCTCGCGCGCATGAGCGGCAGCGCGGCCAAGGAAATCTCCGGCCTGCTGCAGAGCAGCATCCTCAAAGTCCAGAATATGGTGGCGGAATCGAAGGCCGAAATCGGCCGCATCGTCGCTGACAACGCGGAGAAGATCCAGGCCGGCTCCCAGACCGCCGCTGAATGCCGCGCGGCGTTCGGCGAGATCCTGCAGGATATCTCCGAGCTTTCGCGCATGGCCGATTCGATCGCCGGCGCCAGCGAGGAGCAGGCGCGCGGCATCAACGAGATCAATCGCGCGATGGTCGCGCTGGATAAGGTCACTCAAAGCAACGCCGGCACCTCCGAGCAATCGGCGGCGGCCTCGGAGCAGCTCTCGGCCCAGGCCGAACATATGTCGGGAGCGGTGCGCGATCTGGTTCAGGTTCTCCATGGTGAGAAGGCAGCTTGATATTAAGGGCGAAATGGCGCAAAAGATCTTTGACTAAGGTGGCTTATATCCATAAAGACTTTTGAATATAAAAAAAGTTGAATATAGATTTGCTATCCTGCCGATAAGAGCGTAGGCTGACGGAGTTCATCATCCTGGAAAGTCTATGGCCCTGAGCGCATCCAAAGTTGAGACCAAAACCAGCCGTGCCGCCGAAGATAGAGCGGTTCGGCTCGCGGCGCTCTGCAAGGCGTCGGCGGATCCTCTGCGGCTGCTCATCCTGCGCGTCCTCAGCCATGATTCCTTCGGCGTGCAGGAGCTCGCGACGATCTTCGCGATGCCGCAGCCCGGCATGAGCCACCATCTGAAAGTGCTCGCCAAGGCCGGCCTGCTCGTCTCGCGCCGCGAGGGCAACAGCATCTTCTATCGGCCCATGCTCCTCAGGGCCGACGAGGAATTCTTCGACCTGCTCTCG
>JASLCY010000316.1 GCA_030151925.1 Oligoflexus sp. | reverse complement strand
GGAGAGCATGTGCACTTCGTCGATGATATAGATCTTGAAGGTCGAACGCTGCGGGACGTAAGCCAGCGTCTCCTGCAGGGCCCTCACGTCGTCGACGCCGGTGTTCGAGGCGCCGTCGATCTCCAGGACGTCCTCGTGCGTTCCGTTTTGAATCGCGAGACAGCTTGCGCAGACGTTGCAAGGCTCGGGCGTCGGGCCTTTCTCGCAGTTGAGGGCCTTCGCGTAGATACGCGCGGTCGTCGTTTTACCGATACCCCTTACGCCAGTAAAAATGACGCCACGCGGCTCACGCTTGAGTTTGATGGCGTTCGCAAGGGCAAGGCCCACCGACTCTTGACCAACTAAGTCGGCGAAGTTGTTCGGACGGTATTTTCTAGCTAGCGATAAATACGACAACGGAGGCTCCTTCGGAGGATTTTAGCCTACTAGAAATATCATGTTTTCGCGGGGGATGAAGCTGGAGAAAACGAAAAAAGCGCACCGTGACAGCTAGATGGGCCGGACACCTGCTCACTCCTACTACCGTTGCTACCTTCCGGTCCTGGCGGGGTTCGTAGGGAAACATCATCCGGAATCTAGCTATCACGCTGCGCTTTGTCTCCGCGAGAGCGGCTCGCAACGTGAATGTAATTCCAATTGTGCCCTCTGTAAAGGGGCACTCTAAAAGTGGCGGAGAGAGAGGGATTCGAACCCTCGAGGCAGTTTCCCACCTACACGCGTTCCAGGCGTGCGCATTCAACCACTCTGCCACCTCTCCACGAACACTCCCTCGGGTATTCCCCAAGAGTGGAACGAAGCTAATAAGTTTCCTATTTCAAGTCAACCTCTTCTTGGAAAAGGCTGACAGGAGTTTGCAGATCACTACGCTCATTCGGCTTGAAAGTTGATGCTGTCGCTCACGATCAGGCCTTTCGGCGTGAGGCCGGCATCAATATGATCCCTTAGACATACCTCGCTTTCCTTGATGAAGGTGCCCGGATAATCCGTGTTGCCCTTGCCGGTCGAGGGATGGTTCCAGCCTTCGTTATGCATCATCTCATGCATGATGACTCCGGCGAGGCTCGCCTCCGTGCGTCGATCGACGATCTCGGTATTGAGATGGATCACGGTGTTCATTCCGCCCTTCACCGTGCCGACCTCCGCGTATCCCGAGCGCACGAAATCGCGCCCATCGCTCGGTTTACTCTCGGTGAAAGCGTCGATCATGTTGATCTTGCCGGCGCTCGCCACCATCATCGCGGAGATGATGGCGACCGCGTAACGCCTCTCGTCCAGCCCGGCAGCGAGCCAGTTCGGGTTTTCATAGCGAGTCGCGTGGTCCAGGATGCATTGCTGGAAATCGGACGTCGGCCCGGAATTCAGGGTGTTGTCGGGATCGCGCAGGACATCGTACATGAGGTCCATCGAGCGTTTGATCTTGTCGGTCTGCGCCTGCGTAAACCCCATCGTCGTGAATTTGTAGCTCGCGGTGAACTTCTCGCTCCACCGCACGGTGTTCACGAAGGCGCGAAGAGTCAGATCAGGGAGTTTGGGAGTCGGGAAACCTCCCGCCAGCGCGATGTTCGAAGATGCGGAAGCGAAGAGCGTAAATGCGAGCAGGGCTTTGCGAAGTTTCATGGTGCGCCTCGGCGTTAGATGTTGATCGTCTCACCCATCAAATCTAGCGACCCTTCAGGAGACGGACACCTCACACCGCTTTAAATCTTTTGATGCGATTTGATCCCATGCGGGGATAAAAAAGGGCGCCCGTGCAGGACGCCCTCTTATTTAACTGCTAAATCAAGCCCTTATGAGTTCTTTGCACGCTTTTGCGGAGCTTTCTCCGGCAGCGTGAGGGCCTCGAGAAGGATGCGTTTCTGCTCTTTCTCGTGCACCTTCATATAGCCTTCCGCCGTCGTACCCGCATCGCGGCGACCGCAGTAGTTCACCTTACGGCCCGCTGCGAGGGCTTCAAGGCGGTGACGGATGAAGGTCCACGCGCCCATGTTGTAAGGCTCTTCCTGGAGCCAGAGTATCTCTTCGGCATTGCCGTAGCCCTTGAGGATCTCTTCCACCTGATGCTCCGGGAATGGATAGAGCTGCTCGATGCGAACGATAGCGATCTGATCCTTCACAGGCGATTCCTGGCGTTCCTTCTCCACTTCGTAGTAGATCTTGCCGGTACAGAACACCACGCGGCGGACGTCGCCCTTCTTCTTGATGTTCTGGTCGTCGATCGTCTCGTGGAAACCGTCTTTGGTGAACTCTTCGACCTTCGAGATGCACTGCGGATGGCGCAGAAGCGACTTCGGCGTCATGATCACGAGCGGCTTGCGGAACGGACGAGCGAGCTGGCGACGCAGGATGTGGAAGAGCTGCGCCGGCTTCGTGAGGTTGGCCACCTGCATGTTGTAGTCGCCGCAGAGCTGGAGGAAACGCTCGGGACGACCGCTGGAGTGCTCCGGCCCGCCGCCTTCATAACCATGCGGCAGAAGCAGGACGAGGCCCGACGATTGTTTCCACTTCGCTTCCGAAGCGGCGATGAACTGGTCGATGATGATCTGCGCGCCGTTGACGAAGTCGCCGAACTGGGCTTCCCAGAGCACGAGGGCGTCGCGATCGGCGACCGAGTAACCGAATTCAAAACCCATCACGCCCTGCTCGGAGAGCGGGCTGTTGATGACTTCGACCTTGGCCTGCTTGGGATCGAGCTGATTCATGAGATAGAGGCTCTTGCCGGTCTCGGCGTCATGAATCACAGCGTGGCGATGCGAGAAGGTCCCGCGTTGGCAATCCTGGCCCGAGAGGCGAACGTGCTTGCCTTCGATCGCCAGCGTACCGTAAGCGAGGAGCTCGCCCAGGCCCCAGTCGATCGAGCCTTCGCCGCTCAGCATCTCGACGCGAGACTTGAGGAGGCGATCGACTTTCGAGTTGGGGGTGAAGCCCGCCGGGACTTTGGTCGAGCCTTCGACGACTTTTTTGATGGTCGCGGCGTCCACCGAGGTCTTCACGGGTTTGAAGAGATCTTCAGGGCTCGCCTTGACGTTCTTCATCGCGCCTTCGAATTCCTTCGGCACGCTCGAGACGATATCGACGAGGCCGGCGCGCACCTTCTCCATGGATTCCTGGAGCATGTCGCGGAATTCCTTGGTCCGCTTGGTCACTTCTTCAGCCGAGAGGACGCCGTCTTTCACGAGTTTTTCGCCATAGAGCGTAAGCACGGTCGGACGCGCCTTGATCTTCTTGTACATGACCGGCTGCGTGAAGCTCGGCTCATCGGTTTCGTTGTGGCCGTGGCGGCGGTAGCCGATCAGGTCGATCACGAAATCGCAGGAGAACTTCTGGCGATAAGCGACCGCGAGCTGAGCGACCCAGATCACCGCTTCGGGATCGTCCGCGTTCACATGCAGGACCGGGGCGCGGATGATCTTCGCCATGTTCGAGGCGTAGCGGCTCGAACGGGATTCATCGGGATCGGTCGTGAAGCCGATCTGGTTATTGGCGATGACGTGGATCGTGCCGCCGGTCTGGTAAGCCGACAGCTCCGCGAGGTTCAGGGTTTCCGCGACGATGCCCTGGCCCATGAACGCCGCATCACCGTGGATCAGCACGGGCACGACGCGCGCGCCCTTCGGCTCATCGTTCAGCATGCGTTGGCGGGCGCGGGCGAAGCCTTCCACGACGGGATTCACGGCTTCGAGGTGCGAGGGGTTCGGCGAGAGGTACGTACGGAGCTTGCCGCCGCCGAAGGTGTTGATGAGGCTAGCGTAGCCCTTGTGGTATTTCACGTCGCCGTCGATGCCGTAGGCTTCGATCTCGCTGCCTTCGAATTCCTTGATCATCTGCGCGTAGGGCTTGCCCATGAAGTTCGCGAGCACGTTCAGGCGGCCGCGGTGGGCCATGCCGAGGATCATCTCGTCGGTCTTGGCCTTGACCGCTTCGTCCGCGATGATGTCGAGCAGGAGGATCATCGTATCGAGGCCTTCGATCGAGAAGCGCTTCTGGCCCAGGTAACGGTCCTGGAGGAACTTCTCGAAGCCTTCCGCCTGGACGAGCTTCTGCACGATGTGCTTTTTCATGTCGCTCGAGACTTTAGGCTTGTTGTGCACCGATTCCATCTGGTGCTGGAGCCATTCGATCGCTTCGTTGTCGATCGTGTCCCGGAAATCCGCGCCGATCGAGGAGGTATAGGTCTCGATCAGGAGCGTCTTGATGGAGCCGAAGCTCTGCGGGCCCTTGGTGGGAAGGTCCGCCGGCTGCACCATGCGGTCGTCCGCGACGCCGCCGAGGCCGTGCTTCTCAGGGAGGAAAGCCTTGTCGAGGTCAGGTTTCTGAGCCAATGGATTCAGGTCCGCCGACAGGTGGCCGAGACGGCGGAAATAGTTGATGTAGTGCTCAACCTTGGCTTCGATGCCGTCTTCGCTGCCGCCGCCGCCGCTGAAGGAGGTGGAGCTCGCGAAATCGATGCCTTCAAAGAACGACTTCATTGAAGGATCAACTGAATTGGGATCCTTGAGGTAGTCTCGGTAGAGATCTTCAAGCATACCCACGTTGGTGCCGCTCGCGTACGAGAACTTGCCGGAATTTTCAGTTGTCATAGACCTGTCTCCGTGAGGATCATTCCTCGGACTTAACCGTTTAGTGTGCGTTTGTCGACTGCCAGGGCAGCCTCCTTGATGACTTCCGCGAGCGTAGGGTGAGCGTGGACCGTGCGGGCCACGTCCTCGGCGCTTGCGGAATATTCGAAGGCCATCGCGAGTTCGGCGATGAGCTCCGATGCGTTCGGGCCCACGATGTGAGCGCCGAGCAGGAGATCGGTTTTCTTATCCGCGATCAGTTTCACGAAGCCCTCGGTCTCGCCCAGGGCCATCGCGCGGCCGTTGGCCGAGAACGGGAACTTGCCGATGTTGACCTGGAGGCCCTGCGCCTCGGCTTCCTGTTCGGTGATGCCCACGGCCGCGACTTCCGGCACAACGAATTTCACGTTGTTGGCAAGCACGAACGTTTCGGCGGTGAACTTGCCGCTGCTTTTCTGGAAGGTCCAGGTGCCCAGCGTCCCACCGTTGACGGTTGAACCGGCCGTAATCGGTCCGGTCTTCACGAGCTGTACGGCGGTGGGGACGGTCAACGCGTACGAGCCCGGGTCGATCGAGTCAAAACCGTATGGCGGCAGGTAGTAGCTCGAATCAGGATGAAGCAGCCGATAGCCCA
>JASLCY010000293.1 GCA_030151925.1 Oligoflexus sp. | reverse complement strand
CCCTGCGACTGTCCGGACTGCGCCTGTCTCAGCTGCGACTGCGGCCACTGCGATCATTGCGACTGTGGCTGAGGAATTTCCTGGTTCCGAAGCTAGGGTGCGGCCAACGTGGCCGCATTCTTTCGCGGGCTTGCAACGATGATGGGAGAGAGCCGTTTTTGAGCTGACTTCCAAAACGAGCGGAATCCCCTATAAATCCAGCTTGAAACGCGAATACCGACTTTCGAGTCTTCGTTAAAATAAGTTAACCCTATGGGATCCCTAGTATCGAGTAGCCTGTAGAATCAGGAGCTTGGCGGTCGATCATTAAGAGTGTATGAATCGCACCGAAGACCTTGGTATGTTCCACGGCCAAGGGCTTTTCCATGAAACGTTATGCGCTCGCCTGTCTCAGCATCCTCCTGGCATTTTCAAGTTCGTCCCTCTTCGCCGACGAGAACCCGGACGGGGCCTTCGGCATCGATTACGGCGTCGTGTCCTTTAAGGGCAAACATGGAGGAAAGTCGGTAAACCTGCCTTCTTTCCGTTTTAACGCCTTCGATACCTCGGGCGCGCTCACCGCCGGGATCCGCGGAGCGCTTAACCAGGACGCGGCGAGGAAAGCCAAGGAAGCCGAGATAGAGAAAGCCGTTCGAACCGGAGGACCGACCCCTGAAGGCGCCAACGTCAATCGCGTCGGCAATTCGATCCAGGGAAATTACACCTATTCCTGGCAGCAGCCCGAGCCCACGCCCACCGACGGCGACAGGTGGCTGCTCACGCTCGCGACCAACGGAACGCCGTTGATCGACGCGATCTCTCCGCCCAGCTCGTCGAGCAAGGCCGTGGATTCGGTCTTGGGCGTGGAATACTCGAGCGCTCTCTGGAGCATGGTCTCCAGCCCCGTTTCCCTCTCCGCGGGTTGGGGATTGAAGTTCTTCATGTTCAGCGAGGAAGGCCCGCATACGGGCAAAGGCGGCCTCGATTCATCGTCCTTCTCGATCCCGCTCAACATCAGCGCCTCCAGCCAGATACTGCCCGGCCTGGTCGTTTACGGGGATTACGCCCTGTCGCCTATCAGCGTGTTCAAGGGCAAGGGCTATTACATGCATGAAGAGATAGGCGTGCAGTGGGAGTTCGTGGAGAGCTGGCTCGTAAACGCATCCTATCGTCTGACGCAGGATGCCGTGAACGATAAGGATCAGAACGGCGATCATATCGAATACCAGATGAACACGGCTTACGTAGGGCTGGGCGTCCAGTTCTGAGCAGCCGGGGATCCTTCCAGGATGAATCCCCTCCCGAACCCTCGGGAGGGGAAATCCGCTCCCGCTTCGCCCGCCGCCGATTCTCCCCGAAAATCATGATGTCCAAATCATTGTTTTTATTATTTTTTATGACATTCGTTAATTTAATCCATAAGCTGCCGAAAACCTTGTCATGAGGGCGAGCAACGCCCATTAGTGAAAGGCAAGGATATGCGTCTCTCTCTGTTGGCCTTAGGCCTGATCGTCGCACGTTCGGCATTTGCCGCACCGGTCGATGCCGGCGTCAAAGCCAGGATCCTCGAAAACCGCAACTGCCACGCTTGCAAAGCGCCGGGAGCGAGCTTCGGAGACCTCGACTTGAGTTTTGTGTCCTTCGAGGCGGCGGACCTGCGTCGAGCGAACCTTCGCGGTAAGGATCTGAGCCGGACGGTCTTTAAAAATGCCGACCTTCGCGGCGCGGACCTCACGGGCGCGAACCTGAGCGAAGCCGACCTGAGCGAAGCGAACCTCACAGGCGCCATCCTCATCGGCGCGAACCTGAAAGACGCCCAATTCGCCGACGCGGTCATGGAACGAGTCGATCTTCGTAAGGCCGTGCTCGTCAATACGCAGATGAACGGCGTTCACCTCGCGCAATCCTCCTTCGCCGGCGCGAAACTGCAAAGCACCAGCTTCTACGGAGCCGACCTCTCGGGCGCGCGTTTCGATGGAGCGATCTTCTACGAGGTGGACTTCAGCTCCGCGGTCATGAAAGGCGTTCGCCTGGACGGCGCGAAGATGCAGAAGGCGGGCCTTGATGATGTCGACCTGAGCGGCGCGTTCCTGAATCAGACCAACCTGGTCCAGGCCAGCCTCAAGAACGCTAACCTGAGCGGCGCCGTCATGCAAGGCGCGATGATGAACGGCGCGCAGCTGAGCGGCGCTCGACTCGATAAAGCCGATCTTACTTATGTGGTGGCGGTGAAAGCGGATGCGACGGGCGCGAGCTTCGCGGGCGCGAACCTTACCGATGCGAACTTTAAAAACGCGAACTTCACCGAAACCCGCTTCAAGGGCGCGATCCTCGATCGCACGCTCTTAACGGGCTCGATCATGTGCCAGACGGATATCCCGCAGGCTTATCGCATGTACGGTCATTGCCAGGAAGCGGGCTTCGTAACGGACGTCGACGACCTGTGATCAGTGCGGGACGGTTTTCTCGCGTTTATTTCTGACAGCCACCGGTTCGGATAGAGATTGGATATGACCCGGGCTGACAGTGAAGAGATAGCTAGGCCAGTAGGCTTCGTGGTTCTTCGCGAAGATGGTGCTGCTCCTGAAGAAAGTCTTATCCTGGGGCACTGCATTCTCGATGCGCTTGGCTAGAGCGTAACGGGCGATGCGAGGCCCCTTCACCGTCTCCAGGGCCGCTGCCAGAGCGTGGGTGACCACGAGTTTGAGATCGATCAAGGAGGCCTCCGCGCCTTCGACGAAGTTCTCGTCGCCGACGTAATCCCCCCGTATGCCGTAAGGCAAAGACCTGTAGCTGCCTATGTAATCCACGAAGACCGCGCCGACCAGATTCGGCTCGTCCTGATCGACGAGCTCGGGCGCTCGCCATTTGGGAATGCCCAGCAGGGGAAGCTTGGAGACCCCGTAGAAGTTCAAGGTCTTGGCGATATGCCTGACGTCCTTGAAGTTGTCGATGATCACCAGCGCATCGATATCGACGACAGGCGGGAGCATGAGGCCCTTGGAGTCGAAGGACACGCCTTCCTTCTTGGCTTTCTCCTTCAGGTCGGTGATGAGGTCGAGCATCTCCTGGCGGCGGCTGTCGTCGTTGATGTGGAAGAGCTTCCTGAAGATCTGATCGATCGAGTTGAAGTCGTTCGTGCTATAGAAGAAGGGGCCGACGGTCTCGAATTTGCCCGGGGCATCGGCCCTGATCGCGTCGGCGAAGGTCCCGTCGCGCGAGGACTGGGGCATGATGATGGCGATGCGTTTATAACCCTTCGCCGCCGCATGGCTCATGAGGGACCGGGCCAGTTGCTTCGTGTCGGGACCGAGGCGGAAGACGAACTTGGAGTTCGGCGGATCGAACTTCTTGTTCAGGACTATGGTCGGTATGCGCAGGTGATCCGCCCACTTCGCCAGCACGGGGGCTTCGGCCACCGTCAGCCCGCCGATGACGGAACTCACGTGCTGGACGTAGACGAGCTGGGCGAGCTGCTCCTGCATCGTCTGCACCTTGCCGCCGGTATCGAGCCAGATCACGTTCTTCTCGGGATCGAGGCCTTGGCTGCGCACGTATTCCTTCAACCAGGCGAGGAGGTTCTTCTGGGTGGAGGAAGACCAACGGCCGAAAGGCAAGAGCACGCCGATCCTCTGCGAGTGGACGCTGACGACCTTCGTGTAGAGCGAAGTGGTGCCGGGCTGATCGCAGCCGTCGCCCTTGAGCTTCAGGAACTGATGGCTCGGCAGTTGATCGTAGAGCTTGAAGCTGGGCGGGAGGTAGCTCGCCAGCATGCGGTAATACTTCATCGAGATGTCCCAGATCCGCTTGCAGGAATCCGGGCTGCCGGCCGAGGGTTGAGCTGCGGCCGAAGCGTCGGCCGAAGGATCGGCAGGCGTCTGGGCCAGCAGGGGCGCGCTCAAGGAAAGCGCCAGGAGCGCCGCACGGAGGATCGTCTTCATATATTACCAATCCAATGCATCACGGTAGGATCCCGTGTCGCGAACGATGGTGAGGGTCGAGGATGAGCGTTTCGGGCCGCGGCCGTCGAGGAAGGGCATCTCCATGCCGTTCGGATCCTCGAAGCCGAAGGCCGGGTTCACCAGCTTCTTGACGATGCCCTCGGGCATCTCGAACGGCGGCTGAGGATAGTGGTCGCGAACGCGTTGCATCATATTCGCCCAGATCGGGAGAGCCATGGAAGCGCCGGCGACCTGGCCGCCGAAAGCGTAGTTCTCGTCGGTGCCGACCCAGACGATGGCGGTGATATCGTGCGTCACGCCGCAGAACCAGTTGTCCTTCGCCTCGTTCGTCGTTCCGGTCTTGCCGGCCGCCCAGGGCGCGAATTCGGGGTATTTCGCGGCGGTCCCGAACCGGAAGACGGCCTGCATCGCTCCCTTCATGAGATAAGCGACGGTCTTCGGCATGATGTGCACGGGCTCGGATCTCTTGTGCTCGTAGACGACCTCGCCCTCGCGGGTCGTGATCTTCTCGATCATGTAGGGATCGGGTTTGTCTCCGTCATTGCCCAGCGTCCCGTAGATGTGGGCGAGGTCGAGCATCGTCATCTCGGAGCCGCCGAGCAGCGTGCCGGCC
>JASLCY010000456.1 GCA_030151925.1 Oligoflexus sp. | reverse complement strand
TTTTTTTCGCCGAATTTCGCGCGAGCTCCCGTGGAATAAGGCCCCTCCAACGAATTGGGGGCCGTCGTCAAAATCCGAATCGCGATCTCGCGGTGCCTGGTCCCGTGGAATGCGATAAGACCTAGTCGTCCATCGCTCTATAAGGCAGAGCGCGGGAAGGCTTTTTCGTGAGACGTTTCTCGTAATATCCACGAAGAGCGGACATCTACGACAGGTCGCTAATCCAAGCGGCGCTGACTGAACATAAAGGAGTTCATCATGGTCGATAGAAGCGAACGAGGCTTTGCCTCAATGGATCCTGAGATGCAGAGGGAAATCGCGAGCAAGGGCGGACGCGCCGCGCACGAGTCCGGCAACGCGCATGAGTGGGATTCGCAGGAAGCCGCCGAGGCAGGACGCAAGGGCGGCCTCGCCTCGCACCACAAAAACGCGGCGTTCTTTCATGAGACGGCAGCGCACCATCATCGGCAGGCCGCTCGCCAGCAAGAGCTCGGCAACTTCGATGAAGCGGAGATGCACGGTCGCCAGGCCCACACCCACAGCCAGACGGCTCATGGCCACAGCCAACGGGCGCGCGGCTTCGCGGGCATGGATCCCGAAGAACAAAGAGAGATAGCGTCCCGAAGCGGACGCGCTTCCCACGGCGGCGGTGGCGAACAACGCTATCAGGATGAAGAGGAAGGCGATATCCAGCGCTCGGGCCAGAAAGTAGGCGGCAGCCGCCGCGAGGACGTCGAGGAGCCGGGCGTCCGAGGCCGCCGGGCCAGCCGCAGCGATCGCCAGGAAATGCATTCCTGATCGGATCGAATCGCATCGATTAAACATGGATGTTCGGAGACCGCGAGCCGCGAGGCCGGCGGTCTCTTTTTTTCAGCGGATCTTGTAGTCGGTCCCGGTCGGGATGGAGATCCACTGCTCCGAGTTGAGCTCCTGCGGCGAGACCTTGGGATAACGCTGCCCGAAGAGGATGGGGTCCACCGGCTTCTTCCGGCACTTCTCGATGAAATAGACCTTGGAATAATAGGCGACGAACTTGCCGTTGAGGCCCTTGCAGGCTTCCGCGAGCGGGATCACGTCCACGCCGGTGTCGGCATCGAGGAGTTTCTTGTACTCCGCGTCGAGGCTCGAAGGGATCGGCGTCCCGTCGGGGACGCGCATGAGCTCCTCGTCGCTGACCTCGAGCACGTCCTGATCGCGTTTGCCGTGTTTCTTAGCGTGATCGCTATAGGTATCGGTGTCCGGGAAGAGGTGCTTCCTGCACTTCTCCACGTAGTAGATATCGTCGCCGCCCGAGATGATGTAATGGTTGTTGAGCTGCGCGCAGCCGCGGATCGAATTTTTCTTCGCCGCATTGAGCGGCGTCCCCTCGGGCAGCATCGCCACCGTATCGGTCCCGACGCTCTTAATGTTCTTCACGCCCGCGAGCAGGGGCGATTGTTTGCCCTCCTCGACGAGGAACTCCCGGCGACGGCATTTCTCCACGCGATAGATGTGCTCGTAATACGAGATGTAAGCGCCTTCGTACTTCGCGCACTCCTTCTTCTTCTCGGCCGCCGTGAATTCCTTGGCATGCGGAAGCACCGGCGGAGGCAGCTCACCGCTCTCCTTCGCTCTCGTCCCGCTGTCCGTGCCGCCGTTGGGCGAGATCGGTGAGGGCATGGAACTCGATTCCGAGGGAATTTCTTCCTCCTGGGCATAGAGCACGGTTGCGCTAAGGCTCAGGCCGAGGACAAAGAGGGATCGTTTGATTGTGTGCATAGCTCTACCGTTTAGCATTAAACATCTGTCAAATTATACGACACCTCGGGACACTTTTCCTCTCTTAAGTGACGAAAACTCTTGGAGAAGAATTTGGCAACAGGCTTGCTTCTCTGGAGATCGAGCCCGTCCAGGCTCTGCTGTAATTCTTATGCTGGAGTGGTACAAATGGACAAGATACTTGAATTCCTCGACTTTTCTTCCATCGACCCCTATATGTACTGGCGCATCATAAGCCAAGACGGACTTAAAACCTTTGAAATCAGCTGGCGCCGCGAAGGCAATATTCATTGGCGCTTTCGTGAGTTCGGCACGCTGTTTTGGACTTTGTGCGACACGAATAACGTAATCGCTCGCCTCACCGAAGCCGGCGTCGATATCCCGCGTTTCGAAAACGCCCTGCGCAGCAGCCTCATGCATCAGGTCTGCTTCGCCGACAACATCGTTCGGGAATCGCGCCTCCTGCTCGGGACCGACGCCGTGGAGAAAGGCATTCGCGAACATCAGGAATTCCTCGGCCAGCTCGAGGAAGTCGCCACGCGCATGTACGAGACCAAGAATACTCCCCCGAAACTTCGCGTCATCAAGGATTGAAGCGCGCCTCGAACCTTCCTCCTTGCTTGTCTAACAGACTTTTCCTAAGCTGCCCTTAAGCAGCTTAGGAGGGTCCATGACAGCTTTGCCTTCGTTCGAACATCTCCTGCCTGCTCCCCCGGCCTGGGGCTCCGATCTTCATCCACGCGCTTCCGCTACTCTCTGCCTCTTCGTGCTCAATGCGAAGGACGGCCCTTCGATACTCTTCACGCGACGCTCGACTTCGCTCCGTTCGCATGCGGGACAAGTGGGTTTTCCGGGCGGCCGAAGGGAAGAGGCGGATGCCAGCCCCGCGGAGACCGCGCTCAGGGAATCGTGGGAAGAGATCGGCCTCGACCGCGGGCTCGTCACGATCAAAGGCTCGATCCGGCCGCTGAAGTCGCTCGACGGCCGCCCGGTGATAACGCTGGTGGGAGTGACGACCCAGAGCGAGGAGAGCCTGATCGCGAGCCCCGATGAGGTCGCGGAGATCTTTACCGTCCCGTGGCGCTGCTTCACTCCGGAGCATAGATCCACGATCCGCTTCAACATCTTCGGGCGCTGGCGGGAGACGCCCTATTACGAGGCCCAGGGCCATCACGTTTGGGGTCTAACGGCCTGGATGATCGCTGAAGCCGGCCTTCACTGAATTCCCAATATTTATCCGCAAGATATTGATATTGTTAAAATAATGATTTTTCCTAAGGTTCTTCGCAAGATGCACCGAAAATGTATGTGCGAATCATCAGCGAGGAAATATCATGTCGAGCTTTAAGTCCCTCATCTCCCTCTCCGCGGCCATCCTGATCCTCACGGCCTGCGACACCGCTCCTACAGCTCCCATGATCAGCTCGGCTAAAGAAGGCGCAAGCTCTTATTCCGGCGATTCGACCGCCGACTCGAGCAGCGGCGACAGCAACAATCCCATAGGCAACAGCTCGAGCGACTCCTCTTCTTCTAATAGCATGAACTCGTCGTCTTCGACGGACAATAATAATAACGCCTCGAACGGCAACACCTCGTCGATGAGCAACAACTCCGATTCCTCCTCCAATTCGAACAACTCCAATAACAGCAATAACAATAACAACAGCAATACCGCGAACAACACTCCCGTGACGCCTTGCGCCAGCCTCGACTTCACCAAGGTGACGAAGATCGAGGACATCCGTTGCCTCGGCAGCCGCGAGAAGGTGTTCCAGAACCTGCCCGACCTCGTGAAATCGTATTTCACGCTGATGCGCGACACCCGCTCGGCTCAGTCGGCCTCGCTCGACAAACCGCGCGTCATCGTCGTCTCTCCGGACGGAAGCTTCATGTTCGGCGCCGCGACCGATTCGAACGGCCGCCAGGACATGGAAGTCGCGATGTACGACTATCAGAAGAACGGCTGGGACTTCGCGGGCATCGACTTCTCGACCAACCCGCCCAAGATCGAACGCGACCTCTGCAAGACCTGCCACGGTCAGGACCCGCACCCTATCTGGCGTTCATACTCCGACTGGCAAGGCGCGTTCTCCTCTTCGAACGCCGGCTTGAAAGCCGATGAAGCGGACGTGCTCAACAAACTCGCGAAGGGCCAGACGGATTCCGCGATCCTCAAGGCGCTGAAGTACCAGGGCAGCTACAGCCAGGGCAAACTCCTCAACGCGAACAGCGGCCTGCCCGAGACCGAGACCAACGAG
>JASLCY010000212.1 GCA_030151925.1 Oligoflexus sp. | reverse complement strand
TGATTCTTTTCGAGAGCGGGATCAGGGGGATTTCTGCAGCTTCTGCTGCAGGTAGAGATCGCCGGTTATGATGCCGTTGGCGAAGACGAAGTGATCGTCCTCGTCATCGCCGCCGTCGAGTTCGATATTCCACACGACGGGCGCCGGATCAGGCACGGGAACCTTGACGATATCCTCGATCGAAGTCGAGCCTTCGGGCGTCGCGATCTTCAGGCCTTTCTGCAGAAGCTTCGCCGGAGCGAGCCCGAGCTCGGTGCGGAAAGGATGGCCTTCCGTCACCAGGAGGGTCGACTCATGCGTCTTGATGCGGTACATGGGGATCTTCTCGGGGCCACGCACCACTTTTCGTATCATCATCGGTCTTCTGGAGACCGGATTCAGCACCCAATCCCCCTGCCTCAGCTCGCGGACCTTCACTTCGCTGCCGTCGGCCATCAGGATGAGAGTGTCTTCCGCGAAACAACCGCAGGTCGCGCGGTTGTTGATGACGGTCCGGTTGCACTTGGGCGCGATGTAAATATAGGACTGATAAAGCGAGGCGTATTCGCCGAACTTCGCGTTGAAGACATTTTTGTCCTTGACCAGGATACCGCTCGCGAGCAGGCCTTGGTTCGAGAACATGGCCATGCCGGTTCTATCGTAGTTGTCGCAGATGATGCCGGGGATCTTGCTGGTATCGAGCGTCGACGCCGTCCGCGCCGCGTTGTAGAAGTCGACTTTCGTATAGTCGGCCTCGGTCAGCGCTCCGCGATCGAGCGCCTTCGCCTTGTTGTTGATGTCGTTGTCGAAGTCATTGACGATATTCATCGGGCAGTATTCAGAGCAGTTTTCGTAGCCTTTGTTCGCGCTGTTATTCGTGTTGGACGAGGTCGTTCCGCTTTGCGTGACTGAGGTCGAGCCCTGCGAGCTGCCGACTTTAAAAGACTTGTTGATCGTAACGTCGGTCGCTTCCTGGCCGTCGACGCCGTAGACTTTGGCGGAAAGCTTGATTTCGGTGGGCACGGACGCCGTCTTGGTCGTGGTGGTTGTGGTCGTCGTCGCGCCTCCGCCCGAACCGGTCGTCCCGGTTCCTGCGGTCGTGCCGCCTCCGGCTCCTACGGTGCCGAGACCCTGGGAGAAGACCGAGGCGTTATCCGTTCCGATCTGGCAAGCGCTGTCACCGCCGCCGCCGCTGGATTCCCCTCCTCCTCCGTCTGATGAGGTTCCCCCCGAAGAACTCGAGGTGGTCGTCGTCGAGGTGGTGGTCTTGCTTTCCAGAGGAACTTCGAACTCGCCTATGACCTTATCGGTGGCGAAGGCGTTGCGAGCTTCATGAGTGACCTTGCCGCTATTCGCGTCGATGCCGAGCTTATGCACGACGCCGTTGAGGGTTACCTCTGAATAAAGGACGACGCCGCTGGCGATGACCCTGAATTTATAAGCGCCCGAAGCCGTGTTATCGGGTATATCGTCTTTGGCGGTATATATTTTGAAATCCGCAGCTCCGGGCGCTTTGATCGCCAGCTTCAAACCCCAGGGAATAGGCGCCTGCAGGGGAACGCGCGCGTTCACTTTCGAGCTCTTGTTATCGACCGTCATGCTGGAGACCGCATCGATCGAACTCACCCAGAAAGGGAAGGTCGCGTCATGGTTCAGCGCGAGGATCTTCACTCCGTTGTCGGCATAGACCTGCTTATCCATCGACGGAGTCGCGCCGGCTTCCGAAACCATATGCATGCCGTTGCCGAGGACTTTCATCTTCACCGCCGAACCCTGCGGGTTGAGCGCGTCTTTCATAACGGAAGTGTTTTTCCTGAGATCCCAGGTCTCGGCGAAGTAATCGTTGGGATAGATGCCCGGAACATGGATGCCTTTGCGATTCGCCGTTTGCAGGGCGGCTTTGAGCATGGAGAAGTTGGAGAGGTGCACGATGGAGTTGCCGGTGCGCTCGTCGTTCAGCCTAATATCTTTAAGAGCCTGCGAGTTGCGCTGGACCAGGTTGGAGACGTAAACGGCTGCCATGCTGAGCACCATGATGCCCGCGATGATGCCGCTCGTGGCTGACCCTTCTTGACTCTTTGGCATATGATTTCTCCCAGCCTATTTATCGGCTTTCAGGCTGGAATCTTGAGTTTGTGGACATTTGCCATTTGATTCCTTAACATACTTAATACATTGCATGATTCGTCTTAGGCACCCCCTTCGGATAGGGCTCAGACATGCCGCCTGTTAAAAAAGCGTTTATCCCTTTGGTACTGCTCGTCATAGCTCTGTTTTATTTCATAAAAAAATGCTCTTCTCACAGCGAAGCGCCTATAAATTCAGCGGCTTCGGATAACGGTCAGGGAGCCAAGACCACCATTCTCGCTCCCGGCGCGACCAGTGTTCCCGAGATTCCTCCCGCGCATTTAGCCGAAGCCAAAAAAGACTTCATGAAAACTATAGTCCTCGGGCTTAAACCTATCCTGGTCGCTGAACAAGGCGGGCATCTCAACTTCCATGTGAAGCCTTTGGTCGAAGGCTCGGGTTGCCAGATCGGTGACTTCGACCAAATCAAGTCGCTGCCCTTGAAACCCGCGGACAAGGCCTTCCTGCTGACGGTCGAACCTTTGGATGCCGGAGGAAAACTTCAGCGAGGCGTTTATTCGCTCAATCGCCTCGTCGAAGGCATCCCTATTTCCGTCAGCGTACCGCCGGCGAAGAACGTGGACTTCTACGGGATCTTCCTCTGCTCGGCGCGGAAGAGCTCGAAGAACTGCGGCGATAAACCGGAAATGACCAAAAAAGAATGGGCCGCCGTAGCGCACGGCAAACTGATTCTCGATCGCCTTCTGCATGCCCAGCTCATAGCCGTGAAAAAAAACGAGGCCTTCCTCTTCCCGAGCGATGAATGGGACAACGCCCATCTCGTCGCTTTGCAAAAGCAGCTGGGAATAAACGAATCGAAGCCGGTTTCGGCCCTCGCGGCCTGGAACAGGCATCAGGCCGTCCTGCGATCATTGGGCGCCACGCTTATGGGATCGACGGTCGCGCTCAGCCTCCCCTATCGCGGCACGCAATGCACCCGATGAAGGATGAGGAGGGACGATTGAGAATCGCATTTTTCATGCGCCTCCTGGCCCCGCTGCTGCTCGTATCGCTCCTCGGCGCCTGCGCGACGCTGGATTACCAAGTTTCCGGGCGCACCTACCTTACGGGTCAAGGGATCGCGAAATACCACGAATACGGCTCCGTCTCCGCCTGTAAAACCGCGTTCGGTCTCGACCCTCACGCCTTGCATATGCGGGTGACGGCGGTCGCTTTTCGCATCACCGAACAGGTCCCCGGTCTCGGCAAAGCGGGCCGCCGCGGAGGCCCCTATGATTCGCAAGCCAAATGCATGATCGTGAAGACCTCGAAACCAGGGAAGTCGGTCGTGGTGCGGATGATCGATAAATGCTGCAAAGGCCCCTTGAGCCCTGCGAGCCACCAGCTCGATCTGAGTCGCGAGGCTTTCAGCGAACTCGCGGATCCGAGCCTCGGCAACCTCAAAGTGGATTGGCAGGTCGTCGACTGCCCGCCGGCCCTGAGGCTGGACAGCGATAGTTCGGTTTGTGATGATGATTTCTACTTTTATAAGTAGCTATATCTATTGCTATATTTATAATATTTCAATATATTTTTAAGTCATATTGACATGTTAAGCTACCTTGCGATACAAACGGTGCAACTTCCTGAGGAGTTCCCGTTATGAAGACCTCGCTCCCGGCTCTCTCGCTGCCCGCCCTTTCAGTCGTCTCCCTCATGATGCTCTCCTCCTGCGGCAACGCGGAGCTCTCGGCGACCTCGGAATCCTCCGCTGCGAAAGCCGCTCTGCAAACCACGACCAAAGACTGCCCGAGCGGCCT
>JASLCY010000142.1 GCA_030151925.1 Oligoflexus sp. | reverse complement strand
CTTGATACCGAGATAGGCCATGGCTTGGTCGGAATCGAAGGAGAACTCGTCGACGATGGCCTCGTCCCCTCTGAGGTTCAGGATCATCGGGAGGGTTTGGTCCTTCTGCGAGGCCGAGACTTCAAAAGCCATGCTGCACCTTCCTAGAGTACGACCTTCGACAAGCGCGCGTGCCATTTGTCGAGGTTCTTGAAGACATCTAGAACTTTATAGTCCTTCCGATTCTCAAAGAAAAGCTGGAACGACATGAAGTGCTCGCCCTCGCGGAACTTCGTGAGGTCGAAATAAAGCCCGAAATTCACGGGGCTGTCGACGATCGGTTTCATCAGATTGTTGTCGCGACTCTTGAGTTCGGCTCCGTTCTTATCGCTGACGTAGTAATAGGGCACGTTCCTGTCCTGGAGCATGGTCGCCGAGGGTTTCAGCATTACGTACATCATCCGGTCATCGCCGATAAGGCTGGCCCAGTACTCCTTCTCCACCGGAACGTCCTTCTTGAGGAAGCTGAGGAAATTCGCCTCCTGCTCCATCAAATCCGTGTAGGAGCGCATGTTGGTGTCGAACTGGTATTTGCGCGGGCTATCCGTGAGCGAGAAGCCGTAGTAGAATCCGCTGCCCTTGTTCAGGCTCTTGATGCCGTCGAGCGGGTTGTAGATGATAGCGGGCAGGATCACCGAGTTGGAGAAGAAGCTCACCTCGGTGTACATGCCGACCTCGAAGTTCAATTTGAGGAAGGTGTAGAAGAAGGTCACGCGCACGATCGTCCGGATCGGGCCGGTCTTGAAGGCCTCGAGCCGGCTGTTCACCGAGCGATGGTTGACCTGCACGGTGAGGAAGTACTTGAGGTCGGCCTTCGCGTAGAAGGTCGAGGATTCGATCAGCGGCACGTTCGGAGCGTCCTGCGTTTTCCCGTCCTTCAGCGGCGGAACCATGTCCACGCCGTTGACGACGAGGTAATTCTTCTTGTCGAAGCGGTAACGATAGCGCGACGTCACGACCTCGCCGTTCGCGAGGTTGAACACCACGTACTTCTGATCGATCGTGGGCGGCGGGTTCGAGTTGTAGACGCCGATGTAGACCGCGCCTTCCTTGAGTTCGCCCTCTTTGCCCGAAGGCGGCGTGAGCTTCAGCTCGTAGATGTTGTCGGGGACTTTGTTCTCGGGGAAGGTCTTGGGCTTCATCACTTCGCCGACGTCGTCGCCCATGAACGAGAGCTCGTCCGCATCGCTGAAGACGCCGTCGCCGGTCTTCGCGTTCGGCTGCGGCCCGTCGGGCATCACGTAGTCGCCGATCTTGTTCACTTCATCGATCTGGAAGGGTATGGGATACGCCTTCCCGTTGGCGTCGGTCCGGAACAGCCGATAGTTCCGCACCGGATAATCGGCGATTTCACGCAGCTTCTTGGCGGGAATGATAATAGGCGCACGATGGATGCCCGCGGCGGCCTGGGACTCCGTGAGAATGAGAGCAGCGCATATCCACATCAGCTTCAGAGTGAAACGTAACATACCGTGCATGAACTCGTGTCCTATGCTACTGTCGCTATCATGAGTACTGCCGGTATTCTAACACAGCTATAGGTTTTGTTTGACGTTTTTAGATTACATATTCGGCCTATCCATGCCATTTCGAGGGAGGAGTTATGTTTAAGCACAGCGCCCTGAACCCCTTCCGCGTGGCCCTCGTGCTCGCCCTCTTCCCTTTCTGCCTCGCGGGTCGCGCGCAAGCGGCGCCGGTCCTGGTGTTTCCCTTTCAAGTGAGCTGGGAGATACTGCGCTCCGGCTTCAACAATACCCTGGACGTCGCGCTCGAGGCCGATACCTATGCGGAGGAGTGGGTGCTGGTCATCAACAGCGACGACAGCCTCCTCCTCAAGACCCCGCACGCGTCCGTCCCGGTCTTCGGCGTGAAGACGAGCGAGGGCCCGAACGCGATCGCGCCGTTCGACGTCCTGATCGTGAACGAGAAGGATATGGCGAAGATCTTCGGCATCCAGGAGGACACGACCCAGCCCTGGGGCCGCGAGATCTTCCTCGACTTCACCAGCGAGGGGCCCGAGGAGCAGACGCTGACGTTCAACGCCAACCCCAAGTACTTCATGAGCCTGACGCTGCGCTTCCAGCTTTAATGAACGTTCAGGTAATGGCGGATATCATCGCGCCTCGCCGTCTCATAGGCCTTTTCCCAGAGCGATTGCAGCGTGGGATGCGCGGCCACCAGCACTTCCTTGAAATAAGATTGGGCGCTGGCCTTGGTGGTCGGGCCGATGACCACCGGGAGATAACGGTTGAAGCGCCCGCCGTCGTGGGTGAGGATGATGTCGATGAAGGACTTCACCGCGTTGGGGCTGGCGAGGCACACGATGCAGGGCTCGGCGATGAGCTTTTGGATGTCCGCGGGCTCGAGGGTCTTCACCGGCTCGGTCTTGTAGAGCGGGACGTCGTAGACCTCGTAGCCCTGCCCCCTCAGGTATTCGCTGAGCTCGAACGCGACATCGATCGGCCGCAGGAACCAGAGTGTCGTCGTCTTCTTCACCTCCTGGGAGAGCTGCTCGCCGAATTTCTTGG
>JASLCY010000140.1 GCA_030151925.1 Oligoflexus sp. | reverse complement strand
TCTGGTGGAACAGCGTGTAGAACTGCGGCAGCACCATGTGGTTCAGATCGTGGATCGTCATCACCATCGCGCAGGGCACGAAGATGGGCGCGACGAAGGACGGCGTATGGAACAGATCGACCTTGAGCTTGCGCAGGATCTGCGGCAGCTCCCGCTGTTCACGAAGACTAATCCATGGCGAATTGGCTGTTACGAGGTGGACGTAGGAAGGCCACTCCATAGTTTCCAGCGGTGAGTCGCTGTTAATGAGCACGTAATAATCGTGGCGCGAAGGCGAAACGCAAAGACCCTGGAGCAACTGATACACATAGCGTGCAATACCGTGCATGCTTCCCTGACGTATCATGCGAGCATCAATCGCTATGCGCACACTTCCTCCTGCGTGTCATCGTTCAGCCCCTATGGCCTTAAAACCCCGGCGGAGCGGTCCGTGGGTTTTTTCCACATATGCCTACGAAAGTCTAGCCAGGGTCACGTACCTTAGCCACTCTAATCTTCAGTCCCTGGCAAATATAAGTTATGATTGGCAGTCTTGGACTTCCGCCAAGAGCAAATCTCGCCAGAGAGGGCTGTATGAAAGTCGTCGCTCATCGTGGAGCTTGTACCGAAGAGCTGGAAAATAGCTGGGCCGCCTTTCGCAAGGCCGTGGAGATCGGGGCCGATCGCATCGAACTCGATGTGCACCTGACCAAGGACAACCAGCTCGCGATTCTCCACGACGCAAACTTGAAACGTACCGCCGGCATCAACAAGGACCTCCGCGACATGACCCGCAAGGAGATCAAGGAGCAGGTGAAGCTGGGCAACGGCGAACCCATGCCGTTCCTCGACGAGCTCGTCGACGAGCTCCTGCCCAAGATCGAACTCAACGTCGAGATCAAGACCGAGGGGGTGCCGGTCGTCGAAGCGGTCGGCAAACTGCTGAACGATCATCCCCTGGCCGAGAAGATCATCATTTCGAGCTTCAATAAAGCCACCTGCGCGGATTCCGCCCGCCTCTTCAAAAACCTCAAGGTGGCCCTGCTTTGGGATAAATACCTCTGGGTCCCCGGATCCTTTCAATGGGGGCCCGTGCGCTTCATGGAGCAGCACGGCATCCGCATCTACCACCCGGAGGCGAAGCTCCTGATGCCGGCGCAGATGCGCGTGTGCAAGGCGCGCGGGATCCAGGTCGTGCCCTGGGTCGGCATGCGGGACGAGATCAATCGCGAACAGCTCTGGTCCTATCTCATGACCGTGGGCGTGGACGGTTTTTGCACGAATTATCCAAGGCAGCTGAAACTCTGGCTCGAAGAGGCGCGTGATGACGAATCGCGATTTAAAGACAGCCCACTCATGGTCAATAAAAAACCTTGAATCGAAGCGCGACGATACGAAGATCCGTTATGCCGAGCGGCGCCGGGGCACAGCGGGCCGCCGCATCCTTTTCCTGAACGGCCGCAGCGAATGGATCGAGAAGTACGCGGATCTCCCCGCTGCCACGGCCTTCAGCGAGGACAGCCACTGGGTGACGATGGACCACAGAGGGCAGGGCGACTCCGGCGGGACACGCGCGCACGTGCGTTCCTTCGATGATTTCGCGGAGGATCTCGCGCAGGTCATCGATTATACCTTCGGCAACGAACCCTTTTACCTCCTCGCGCATTCCATGGGCTCTCTGATCGGGGCCTATGCGACGCTCACTCAGAAGATCAAGCCTTCGGGGCTCTTCCTCTGCTCGCCGCTGTTTGGAATGCTGATGCCGATGCCGCTCTGGGCGGGACGCATCGTGGCGGGAGCCATCGCGCATTCCCCCTGGTCGACCTTGAGCACGGGCGCGGGCACGGAGCGGCGCGCGAGTTTCGTGAATAATCCCCTGACTCACTCCGAGCCGCGTTTCGAATGCGTGGTAAATTCACCTTATCCCCCGAGCCCACCGACCTTCGGTTGGGTCCACGCGGCTCTGCAGGCGATCGACACGGTGCATAAGGCGAGTTATTTGCGGGAGCTCAGGATACCGGTCTCCATCATCGTCGGAGAGAATGAGGCCGTCGTGGATTCCAGGGCGTATGCGGGCTGGGGCAAGGCCTGGCAGAAGGCGACGGGAATGAAGCTCGACCTCACGGTCATCCCCGAAGCCCGGCACGAGCTCTTGAACGAAGCGGATACCTATCGCGATCAGGCGATCCGCAAGATCGACGAGACGCTTCGTTTCTAACGGGTCCAATCCTTGATGATAGAAGCGACCGGCAGGATCTCGTGAATCCCGGCCACGCTTTTCCCCGCCTGATAGAACTCCTTGTAGTCGCTGCCTTTACGCAGGCTCTGCTTGAGCTGCCATGCGGACCTCAGGCTATAGAACATGCGCGCCCAGTGTTTGGTGCGAGGGTTCTGGAGGAAGAAATTCGCGACCGGGCCCGAGGCGGCGCCGCGGGACTTCATATAATCCGTGTTGATGACGGCGACCGGCACGCCGGTGATCTTCTTGGTGAGGATGACATCGTCTTCGTCGGCGTCGAGGATGGCTTTTTTGTAGTCCTCATGCGCCGTGCATTCTTTCGAGGCGATGAAACGCGTGCCGATCTGCACTCCGCTGTAACCCAGCTCGAGCGCGGCCCGGTAATGCTCCCGATCGCCGATGCCGCCGGCGCAGACCAGAGGCAGCTTGAATTCCTGCAGATGGCGGAACAGGTCCTCCGGCGCTTCTTCGCCGGCATGCCCGCCCGCGCGGCGGTTCACGCAGATCAGCCCGTGGACGCCGCCCGCCACGGCTTTCTTCGCCCATTCCCTCGACGTCACGTCGTGAAAGACCTTGGCGCCCGTGCCTTCGACCTTCTTCACCACCCAATCGGGATTGCCGAGCGCGGTGATGAAGAAACGCACGCCTTCCTCCAGCGCGATGTCGAGCCATTCCTTGTTCTTCTCGAGATACTTCTGCGAGGATTTCTCGATCAGGAGATTGAGGCCGACGGGCTTTCGCGTGAGGGTGCGGATATAACGAAGCCCCTCGCGGAATTGATGTTTATGCACGAACGTGAGGGAGATCGGCTGGACCACCCCGATGCCGCCGGCCTCCGAGACCGCGGCCACCAACTCGGGATTGCTGCAGGGATACATCGCCCCGCCGATGATGGGATGCTCGATGCCGAGGAGAGTCGAGAGGCGTTCCGTCATGTCATGCTCCGAGTCTGAGGACTCAGCATTCTATGACGTTTACCGCCAAACCACCACGAGATGTTTCTTTGTACTTGGTCTTCATGTCGGCGCCGGTCGCCCGCATGGTGGCGATCACGGAATCGAGGGAGACGTGGTGCGAACCTTCGCGTTTCATCGCGATGCGGTTGGCGTTGATGGCCTTGACCGCCCCCATCGCGTTACGCTCGATGCAGGGGATCTGCACGAGGCCGCCGATCGGGTCGCAGGTGAGGCCGAGGTTATGCTCCATGCCGATCTCAGCCGCTTCCTCGATCTGGGAATTCGAACCGCCGACCGCCGCGGTCAAGCCGCCGGCCGCCATGCTACAAGCCACGCCCACCTCTCCCTGGCAACCGACTTCCGCCCCGGAAATCGAAGCGTTTTCCGCATAGAGGATGCCGATCGCGGCCGCGGTCAGCAGGAAGTTGTGCACGCCGGCGCGATCCGAGGACGGGCAGAATTCCTCGTAATATTTCAGCACGGCCGGGATAATGCCCGCCGCGCCGTTGGTCGGCGCCGTCACGACTCGCGAGCCCGCCGCGTTTTCCTCGTTCACGGCGAGCGCATAGAGGTTCACCCAGTCGAGGATAGACAGGGGATCCTTCAAGGATTTTTGGGGGTTTTGCGTAAGGTCGCGATAGAGGTCGGGCGCGCGGCGCTTCACCTTCAGCTTCCCGGGGAGAATGCCATCGTTGCGGCAACCCCGGTTGATGCAATCCTTCATCGTGTTCCAGATGAGGTCGAGGCCGGCCTCGAGCTGCTCCGGAGTCCGCCAGGTCTTTTCATTCTCGCGCATCACTGCGGCGATCGAGAGCTTCTGGGTCTTGCAGATCTCGAGCAATTGCTGCGCGGATTGGAAAGGATAGCGAACCGGCGTCTCATCCTTCTTCAAACGATCGGACTTGGCGGTCTCCTCGTT
>JASLCY010000090.1 GCA_030151925.1 Oligoflexus sp. | reverse complement strand
GGAGAGTTTACCGAACTCGATGTTCGGGTTGGCGACGGCCACGGTCAGGACCGGAGCGCCGCCGACGTCGAATTTCTGGACGACGGGCGCTTCGGTTTCCTTAGGCAGGTCGGAGACCTTCGCGGCGATCTTGTCGCGAACTTCTTGAGCCGCCTGGTCGCCGTTCTTTTCGAGTTTGAACTGGATCACGAGCTGCGCGAGGTTCGGGTAGGCGGTACTCGTGAGTTTATCGAGGCCCGCGATGCCGTTCACCGCTTCTTCGAGAGGCTCGAGGACCTTCTGTTCGATGGTCTCCGGGTCCGCGCCGGGATAGGTCACGGTCGCCGTGATAACCGGGAAGTCGACGTTCGGATATTGGTCGACCGCGAGTTCCGGCAACGCGAAGAGGCCGAATACGACGAGCACGAGGTTGAGCATCGTCGCGAACACCGGTCTTTTTATCGAGATATCAGATAAGATCATGGGTTATCCCTTCAATTCTCGGGCTAAAAACGAGGATCAATGAACGATTCCTTCGGCGTAGAGGCCCGGGACGATGCGCGCATCGCCTTGAGGAGCCTTCGCGACGATCTGGAACGTGCGGGTCTTGTCGTCGACCACCTGCACGATGCGGGCGATGTCGAGGTTGCCTTGGAAGCCGGTGGCCGGTATGCGGACCTCCACCTTCTCGCCGATCTTGAGTTTGCCGGCGAGACGCTCGGGAACGTTGAAGCTCACCTCGATATCGCTGACGTCATAGACTTCGAAAGCGCCGTCGCCGGCCTTGATGCTCTCGCTGACGTTGGTGAGCTGCTTGCTGATCACGCAATCGTAGGGCGCTACGAGCCGCGTATCGCCCAGGGCCTGCTCCGCCTTGGTCAGGTTGAGCTCGGCTATCTTCACGTTGACCTTCGCGTTGTCGGAGGTGGTCTTCACGCGGTCGTAGGAGGATTCGCTCGAAGCGTTCTGCGCCTTGAGCTCCTCTTCGCGCTTGAACTCCGTCTCGGCGTTCTTGGCCGCCACGCGCGCTGACTCGAGGTTCGACTTCGCCATATCGAGCTGGAGCTGATAATCGCGCGGATCGAGCGTCGCCAGGGTCGCACCCTTCTTGCAGGTGTTGCCGGCGCGGAGGTTGATCGTCTTGACGAAACCGGGAACGCGGAAGGAGAGAGTCGAACGGCGCTGGGACGAGACCGCGCCGGGGAACGAAAGCTGAACGGCTTCGGCCGCCTTGTTCGCGGCCGCGGTCTGAGCGTCGCCGGTCTGCGCCGCAGGAGCCGCCGCACCATTGCCGGCAGGCGTGGCCGCGGCCGGAGCCGCCTGTTCGGACGAAGCGGGAGCCGGCGCCTGGGCGGCGTTGGCGTCCGCGGGTTTTTCGGTCGGTTTCTGCGGAGCCGCCTGGCCGTCGCTGCTCAGCACGGATTTCTCGGGAAGGCTGGCTTTTTCGCCCTTCTCGCCGTGGCAAGCGGTACCGAGGCCGAGCGAGACGAGAGATAACAACAACATCTTCGAAACTTGCATAGGATCAATCTCCTGTCACGGGCGATTAAAGTGTGGGTGCGTCTTGGCCCAAAGCCTTCTGCAACTGGAAATACCAACTGAGGAGCTGCGTGCGCGCGGTCACGAACTGACCTTGCGTATCGGCTTTGGTGAATTCAGAGAGGATGCGGTCGGAAGTCGAAAGGCTGCCGCTCTTGAAGCGGAGCTGATCGATGCGGTAGGCCTCTTCCGCCTGCTTGATGCCGGCCTCGGCCTGCTTAAGGGATTCACGAGCCGCCTTCAGGTTCTCGACCGCGGTGATGACGTCGACACGGACCCCATCCTTGGCGGCCGCATAGGCTGATTCCGCGCGACGGGTGTTATCGATGGCCTCGCGGATCTTGAAGACCGAGGAACCGTTGTTCCAGAAGGTCCAGGAAGCTTTGATACCGTAGTACTTCGTATCGCGGTCGTTACCCGTGAGTGGCGTGATCTCCCCGAAGTTGTGATCGATCTCGGCATAGAGGTCGACCTTAGGGATGAATTCGGTCGCCGCGAGCTTCTTCGTGAAACTTACGTATTCGGCGTTGAGCTGCGCCTGCTTCAGATCCGAACGGTTTTTCAGCGCGAGGTCGATCGCCTCTTTCACGTCGCGGTCGATGACGTTCGGCTCGGGGAGGTCCTTCTTCAGATAGAAGGTCTCGTCCACACCGATCTGGAGGATCTGGCGAAGGTTCGCTAAAGCCACGACGCGGTTGGCTTTCGCCTGAGCGAGGCGAGCCTGCGACTGCGTAAGGGCGAGCTGGAATTTCAGGTAATCGGCTTGGTTGATGCGGCCGACCTTGTTCATCACCGCAGCGTCATTGAACGAGGACTGGTTCGCCGCCACCGAAGCTTCGGCGATCGCCACCTGCTGCTCGGTCGCATAAGCGTTCAGGAAGGCTTGAGCGCCGGCGAAACCCGCATCGGAGCGCGCCAGGCGAAGGCCCTCTTCCGTCGCTTCGTATTGCACGTCGCTGGCGCGAGCGTTCTCGATATAACCATAGAGGCCGGTGATAGGCTGCGTGATAATCAGTGAACCGCTCTTCGACTCCTTGCCGCGGATTGGAAAAGTCGCTCCACCAAAATCACCGACGACTTCCTTGGTATAACGGGCCTCCGTATAGGCCACGTCCCCGCGCGGGCCGATCTGGGCGATCGTGCCGCGTCTGTTCTCTTTCTGAGCATCACGTGCGGAGGTTGCCTGGGCCACGCTGAGCGAACGTTCCATAGCGCGAGAGATCGCCTCCTGCAGGGTCATTTCATGGCCGCCCAGCACTTGCTGAGCGGGTGGTTGGAGCTGGGTGCTGTCCTGGGCGATCGCCGCTGTTGCCAGTCCCGAGGCTAAAGCGAAGGAACACGTGAGTAAAAAACGCCGCATGCAGTTGTATCCTTTAAAACAGTGACGCCTTATTGAGCAGCACTTAGTTTTTCCGAGAAGAGAGTCCATTTAGGAGCAGCGAAACACAAGAGTCTATTTTTGCTTCCGCGCTGAGAGGGCCGCTATCCACCGACCAGGGACGCGAGAGGGCGTCGAGGATGTGGTAGATCGCCAGGGCCGTGAACTCCGGGTTCTTCACTTGGAACTCGCCCTTATCCACTCCTTCCTGAACGATGTCCTGGATGATCTTCAGGTGGCTGCCGCCGTATTCCTTGCGGATGCCTTCGACCACAGACGTAGCCTCCGCTTCGAGAACCGCTTCAGCCGTCGCGCCGTACTCTTTGAAACAGCGGTCCCAATATCCTACACGGGTCTCGATGAAGGAACGAAGTTTTTCTATCGGCGATGAAGGAATACTGAGAGCTTCGTTGAGCGCCTTGTCGTAATCAGCGGCAAAGCCGTTGGCAAGTACCGAAAAGATTTCATCTTTGCTTTTGAAATAAAGGTAGACCGTTCCTTTGCCAAGACCCGCGTGCTGCGCGATCTCTTCGATGGACGTTTTCTTAAGACCAAAACGACTGAACAGAATCTTAGCGGCATCCAGGATGCGCTGATCTTTGTCGCCCAGACCACGGGAAGTTTTAGGTGCTGTTTTCATGCTAGGGACCTCCAACATTGACTGACTGACCGCTGGAACAAAAAGAGTCACTTAGCAAAAGACCCATCGTCCAGTCAGCAGAAATCTTGAGTCATAAAATCTTTATCCAACAATATCCAACAGATATGGTGACATGAAAACAGTTTCCCAAATCCCGGACAATGCGATGACTTGCTGACTGGTTTCATATTCGTGACGAAAGATAGCTTAGCAGGTCCCTGGTAGAATTACCTAGCCCCTCCTCGTCGTCCCTCCCCTTCCCCGCAGATCTTCCTCTAGGCGAAGACTGACTCAAGATGCTAAAACCCCAAAAAAGCCATTTGAGGACGCCGTGATGAAGAAGGTACTCAGGTCTCGCCTAGGTCGACGTATTTTGTTCTTTGGTATTCTGCTCATCCTTGTCATCGCGCTATTCAGCTACTGGGACGCCAACGAATTCGATGTCGTATGGGATCACGGCCTTCCCGATTGCCACCAGGTTCCGGGCGTCGTCGGCGCGGAGGACCTCGTCAGCGTGGATCAGGGCTCGCGGCTCTTCGTCTCCGCGGACGACCGGCAGCATCTCCATCATGAGTTCAAGCCCGGCCTCTACCTTTATGATGGCAAGGCGCAGCCGCAGCTCGTCACGGCGATCGACGGCCACCCGCACGGCATCACGAGCTTCACGACGGAGAGCGGGCAGCAGCGCGTCTTCGTCATCGTGCATAAACCCGATCGTAATGATGAAGTGCAGATCTACGACTGGAAAGACGATAGGCTGAGCCTGGCCCAGACCGTCGTGTTCGAAGGCGTGCAGGAACTCAACGGAATTGTCGCCTTAGACGCCAACCGTTTCTACGTCACCCAGGATCTGAGCGGAAAATCGTGGCTGGCGAAGGAATTCGAGCAAGCGCTGAAGATCGCGGGCGGGAAGATCCTGTTCTACGATGGCAAGGACGTGCAGACGATGGACGAGCACCTCGCGTATCCCGACGGCCTGCAGCTGTCAAAGGATAATAAGATCCTCTACGCGACCGAGCTCCTGGGCCGCAGCATCCTGGTCTACGACCGCGAGGAAGGGACATCCAAACTCACCCTGCGCAGGAAGATCAGCATCCCGACCTCGCCCGACAACCTGAAGTGGACCGCAGACGGTAAACTTCTTACCGGCTCGCATCCGCATCTCCTTCAACTCTTCCTGCATGTCC
>JASLCY010000072.1 GCA_030151925.1 Oligoflexus sp. | reverse complement strand
AGCTTGCCTTCCGAGGTATCGTAGAGGGAGAGGTTGGCGAAGTTGCGGCAATCGGTCTTGAGGTAACCCGAGACCGCTGAGCTGCCGGTAACCCCGTAGCGGATATCCCAAGCAGCAGGCACCACGAAGGAGCCGCTGACGCCGAAGAGCGTGACGCCCGAGCGGATGTTGGCCGCGATGATATCGGCATCCCCCGCATGCGTGATGCGCGTGCCGGTGCGATCGAACCAACCCGAAGTCGACGAGCTGGTGATACGGGTATTGAAATTCGAGCTCGTGAGGTCGGTATAGGCATCACCCGGCGTCAGGGTATTCGAGGCGCTGGGGTAGGTCCCGGTGATGCCGGCTATCGTCGTGCCGTTTTTGATGTTGCTGGCCGAGATGCTGTCGAAATTCACGGCTTTGAGCGGCTGGGTGCTGGTCACATAACTCGGCACGAAGCAGTTCGAATCGAGCGCGCTGCAATCGGCGATCGTACCGGCCACGCCGCCGATAGTGAGATTGCTGCGGAACTTCGCGGTGTTGCTGCTGATGTTCGAAAGCAGGACCGCGGGATAGGATGAGGTCGTCAAACATCCCGTAAGGCCGTCGCCGGCGCAGGAGACCAGGGTTCCGGTCACGCCGCCGGCGTTGATCGAAGAGGAGATGAACGCTTTATTGCTCGTGGCGTTGGTTTTATCCATGGAAGGATAGTTCGCAACCGTCACGCATGAGGTCTGGGCGTTCGCATTGCAGTCGGCAGGCGCCACGGTCATGGTCCCGTTCACGCCGCCGATGGAAGATCCGGTCTTGATGGTCGCCGCATCGATGTTAGCGTAATTGATGGCCTTCAAAGGCTGGGTGCTGAGGGCGTAAGTCGGCAAATAGCAGTTCGAGCCGTTGGCCGCACAATCCGCTAAAGTTCCCGCCACGCTGGCGATCGTTACGCTCGAGCGGATTTTTGCGGTATTTCCCGTCAAAGTCGATTTATTGAGCGAAGGATAGGATGAGTTGGTGAGGCAGCTCGTGCCGCCGTCGGTCGCACAAGACGCCAACGTTCCCGCGACGCCGCCCAGGCTGACGGCCGGCAAGAATTTGGTTTTGTCGGCCGTGACAGCCGCTTTATCCACGGCAGGATAATCGGTGACGGCCAAGCAGCCCAGGGCTCCATCGGCCGCGCAATCGTCGAGTGTACCGGCCACGCCGCCGGCCGAGAGCGTATGAGAGTATTTGGCTTTGTTCGTGTTCGCATTCGCCTTGTCGATCGCCGGGTAACTGCTGACCGCGAAGCAGGAGCCTTGCGCGTCGGCGCTGCAATCCGCCATCGTTCCCGCGACGCCGCCGATCGTCACGGTATCGCGGACCTTCGCCGCCTGGACCGCGCTGACGTCGATCGCGGGGAAATTCGTGCCGCTTACGCAGTCCGTCTGCCCGTCGGTGCTGCAAGCGCTCGGCGCCGGCGTCACGCTCCCGCTTATGCCGGCGATCGTCACGCCCGACTTCAGGATGCCGGCGGTGATGCTATCGTAGGAGATCGCTTTCAGGCTCTGGGTGCCGGATGCATAGGTATCGAGGAAACAGTCGGAGCCTCCGGCCGTGCAATCGCCCATCGTGCCGGTGATGCTGGAGAGCGTTATCGAGGTGCTGACCGACGCCTTGTTGGTCGAGTAATGGTTTTTATCGAGAGAAGGATAGGCCGTGACGGTCGTGCAGCCGACAGCGCCGTCGCTCGCGCAGGATGTAAGGGTTCCCGCGACGCCGGCTATGGTGAGGCTGCTGTCGAACTTCGCCGCGTTCGCGGTCACCTGCGTCTTGTCCACGGCCGGATAGATCGCGGTGGCGAGGCACGCCGTCTCGTTGTTGCTGGAGCAATCCGAATACGCCACCGACAAAGTCCCGGTCACATCCGATATCACGGTACCGCTCTTGATATCGGCCGCGACCAGGGTGCTGTAGTCGACCGCTTTGCGTACGGCCGTCGTCCCATCAAAACCGACGAGATAACAATCGGAGCCGTTGTCGGTGCAATCGCTCAGCGTTCCGGTCGCGCCGGCCAGCGTCTGGCTGCTGCGGATCTTGCTGAGATTCGCCGTGACCTGCGCGAGCTCCACCGAAGGGAACGCGGCTGAGGCGAGACAATCGGTTTGTCCATCGATCGTGCAGGAGGCGGGATCGAAGGGCATGGTTCCCGTTACGCCCGCGAGCACCGTGCCGAGCTTGATGACGCTCGGCGTAAAATCGCTCTGGTGAGCGGATTGCAGAGGCTGGGCCATCAGCGAATAAGCCGGCAGGAAGCAATTCGTTCCGCCCTCTGCGCAGTCGGCGATATCACCGGCGACGCCGGCGATGGTCAGCCGGCTCTGGAAATGCGGCGAAGCTTTGAGAGCCTCCTTGTCGACCGCTGGGAACGCATCGCTGGTTACGCAGTTGGTTCGCACGGAAGCCGAGCAGAAAGGATGGCTCGAGCCTTGATTATCCGAGCAATCCTTCTCGCCTTGGACGACCGTGCCGTCGGCGTTGGCATAGGTGGTCGTCTTACAGACCGAGCTCGCGGGAAGATCACCGTAGTTCTGCGCCGCGGAAGCCTTATTCAAGATCTGGACTTCACCGAGGCTGGCGGTCGGCAGAGCCAGGGCCAACGAGAAAGTTCCCTCGGGAAGATCCGCGGGAACCGTGATGTCCAGCTGCCGCGAGCTGACCAGCTTATAGTCGAGCGAACGCTCCTGGAGTTTGATCGAGACGTCTTTATTAAAACCGGTCCCGAAGATCGAGACTGTTTCGCCTGGATTCGTAATCTCGGGAACGGAATAGAAGATCTGCGAGGTCGCGGTCTGCGAAGTCGTGTAAACGGCCAAAGGCGAGTTGCACGAACTCAGGAGTCCGAGCAAGATGCTGCATATCATGCTGAGTCCGAGCTTCGCCATTTTGAATCCCAAAAGGCCTAACTTCCGAAACATCTTAGACATAATTTCGTATCGGCGGCCTTAAGGCGGGATTTAACTGTTGGATGCTAAGAAATATTTAACAATATATTTCGAGACTGAAGGTCGGAGAAAGTCTGGTTTTATCAAATACTTGGCGAGACTGAAGAAAAGATAAAAACGTCCTAAAAACAGCCTTTTATCTGAAGTCCCTGCAGGAAAAATTTACCCTCATCGAGATAAAAGATCTTTTATCCCGTAAATCGAGGTGTTTTGAAGTTCATTTAGCAGACGGTGAAGCACCGTCCGATTGAGTTGCTTCCGACGGTGCCGGCGCCGGCAAGACTTCGCCATGAGCCTTGCGTTCGGCGTCCATCGCGCGGCGTTGTTCGACGATGGCCTGCGTGCGGCCGGCGACCGCGAGGAACGTGACGATGCCGCCAATCACCAAACCGCCGAAGAACACGATGCCTATCGCTCGTCCGTGCGGAACCTTCGCCGAGTGGCCTTCATTCGTATATTTAGTTCTGGTTGTCATAAAAACCCTTGGCTTCGAGGAGGAGTTGATAGAGTTCGGAACGCGACAAACCGCGATCGCGATAGAGTCCGAGCAGGTCCTTGAGGGTCGCGTCCTTGGCGAATTGCTCGCGCGCTTCCCGGATCAGCGCCTCGCGTTTGTTTTCCTTCGCCTCCGCGGTCTCGCCGGGAAGATCGCCGATGCGCACCATCACGACCGCTTCGCCCTTCAGGAATTCGTGGTTCGAGCACCACGCCTTGGCCCCTTCGGGATCGGTGAGGAGGATCTCCTCGTGCAGCTTCGTGAGCTCGCGCCCGATGACGACCTCCGCGTTGGGATAGGAGGACGCGATGAGGTCGAGGCTTATCTTCAGGCGCCGCGGCGCTTCATAGAATACGATGGAGGCGCCGAGGGTCTTCCAGCTCGCGATCTCCTTCTCGAGCGCCATCTTCTTGG
>JASLCY010000059.1 GCA_030151925.1 Oligoflexus sp. | reverse complement strand
GTTTGCCATGGGAAAAAACCTTGCAGTCGCCGCGTTTATCCTCGTGTTCGTCGGGGCGGTGATCGTTTATTTCCAGCGCGAAGAGAAGAAGGCCGCGAAAGTCGAGCTGGCCGCGAAGAACGCGCCGCACGATAAAAAGCCCCGCATGACGGCCGAAGAGTTCGTGATCTATCAGTACAAGGATCACGTCCCCTCGGGCACGTTCCAAGGCAAGCTCGCGCAGTTCCAGGATCCGGACCTGCTCGAGATCTTCGGCGACGTCAAAGGCTTCCGCACGGACGATAAAGGCCATAAGGAATCGTTCTCCTCGGAGACCGCGACCGTCCGCTTCGAGACCAAGGGCCTGACGGAGCTCGTGAAGAATTCCAAGATCATGACCACGACGCTCGAGAACCAGGTGCGGTTCGCGGACGACGACCTCAACATATACACCGATTACGCGAAGTACGATCATCGCACCGAGAAGCTCACGTCCGATCGTCCCGTGCGCATGCAGAACTCCCAATCCGATATGCTAGGACACAAAGGTTTCGAATATGATGTTAAGACCCAGGACGTCAAAGTCTTTGGGCCTTCGGAGGGCACCGTTGTCGATGTTCCGCAAAAACACTAAGTCGCTCCTCGTCTTGAGCCTTCTCGCTGGCCTGGGTTTGCCGGCCCTGCGCCTTAAGGCCGATATCATCAACGATATCGATCAGCTCGAGAAGAAGCCGGAGAAGAAGAAGGAGACTCAGGATACCGAGTCGCCTGACAAGCCGGCTCAGACGCCTCATGCCAAGCGCCCGAGCAAACCCACCAAGCCGCAGGCGACGGAAACGGACGCGGACAAGGACGGCAAGGTCGATCTTTCCGGTAAGGACGAGCAGCCCGATAAATCCAAACTCATCCCCGAGCCGCAGGAGGAGACCATCGCTCCGCCCCGCCCCCTGAAAAAGGGCGGTAAGACGAGCAAGGGCAAAGAGCATTCCGGCAACGCTCCCGTGCATTGGAGCTGCCAGGGGACCTCGACCTTCTCCAAGGACAGTCAGGTCGTGACCCTTAAAAAAGATGTCGTCATCACCCAGGATGATATGCGCCTGCAATCCGACGACGCGAAAGTCACGTTCTTCCCGAAAGACAGCAAGGCTTCCAAAGCGGCTAAGGCCCTCGGGCCTGCGGGTTCGAGCCCGGTGAAGGTCGCCGTCCTGGAAGGCCGCGTGGCGATGGCCCGTTACGCGGACGATCCCGATGACAGGATGAACGCGAAGAGCGATAAGGCGACTTTCGATAACGCCGCGCAGACCGTGACGCTCGAAGGCAATGCCCGCCTCTGGCGTTCCGGGAACCTCATCAAAGGCGAAAAGATCGTCTACGATCTCGCGACCGGCCAGGGCACGATCCTGAAGCCTTCCGGCGTCGCCCAGCCGCAAACCGATCAGCAGGCCCCCAAATGAGCGATAACAAGGCGGTTCTGGAAGCCAGAAATCTCCGGAAATTCTTTAAGTCCCGCGAAGTCGTCAAAGGCGCCTCCTTCAGCGTGAAGGAAGGCGAGGTCGTCGGTCTGCTCGGTCCGAACGGAGCGGGCAAGACCACGAGTTTCTATATGATCGTGGGCCTGCTCTTTCCGAGCGACGGCGAAGTGCTCATGAACGGGGACAACATCACCGATCTGCCGATGCACCATCGCGCGAAACGCGGGATCAGCTATCTGCCGCAGAACATGTCGATCTTCCGGCGGATGACGGTGGAGGACAACCTGAAGTCGATCATGGAGGTCGCGGGAACGCCGAGCCACGAGCGTAAGGCCTTCCTCGATTACCTCCTGACGAAGTTCCAGATCACCCATATCCAGAAGTCGCTGGGCGCGGCTCTCTCGGGCGGCGAGCGGCGGCGGGTGGAGATCGCTCGGTCTTTGATCATAAGGCCAAAATTTCTCCTGTTAGATGAACCATTTGCGGGAATCGACCCGGTCACGGTTCAAGAAATCCAAAAAATCATCGAAAAGCTCAGAGACGAAGACGGATTAGGCGTCCTGATCACCGACCACAACGTGCGGGAGACGCTCGGCAGCTGCGATCGCGCTTATATTCTTACCGGCGGGCAGATCATCGCCCACGGATCGTCGACCGAGATCGCCGAGAACCCGAAGGTTCGCAGCGTGTATCTCGGAGAAAACTTCCGGCTCTAAGAGCCGGCGACTCGAACTCGAATTGGCCCTTTGGTGGTGGATATGGCATTTGATTTAAAACAGTCGCTGAAACTCAGTCAACAGCTGCTCATGACCCCGCAGCTGCAGCAGGCGATTAAACTTCTTCAGCTATCGCGGCTGGAGCTCGAGGAGTTCGTCAATCAGCAGATGACGGAAAACCCCGTGCTCGAGGAAGGCGTGCCGGAATCCAATGAAGAACGCATGCAGGTCGAGAGAGAGCGCGAGCGCACCGAGACCGAGGCCGTCCAGGAAACGATGGGCGAAGCCGCGGGGATCGTGGACTCCATAGGCGACGAGAAACCCGCGGAGATGGACTGGGAAGCGTTCACCCGCATGCAGGACTCCGCGTCCGGCTCGACCGCGAGCAAGGCCCGCGACGGCGGCGATGACGAATTCCCGAGCCACGAAAACCTCGCGCGCAGCGGCACGCTGCAAGATTATCTTTTCGCGCAGATCGGTGAGATGGACCTCAGCCCGGAGGAGAAGGAGCTCGCCGGCCGCATCATCGGCAATATCGATGATCGTGGTTATCTTCACGGAACTATTGAAGAATTGGCGGCCGATAACGAGCAGCCGAGCGAGATGGTCGAAGACATGATCGACGTCGTGCAGCATCTCGAGCCCGCGGGCGTCGGAGCGCGCGATCTCAAAGAATGCCTGCATATCCAGCTGCGCGCCGGTCGCCTGAAGAACGGCATCGTCGAGCTGATCGTCGAGCATCACCTCTCGGAGCTTGAGACCAGGAACTTCCAGGCGATCGCGAAAGCGATGAAGCTCCCGCTCGAAGCCGTGATCGAGAACGTCCAGATCATCGCCGAGCTCGAACCCGTTCCCGGACGCCAGTTCGGTGGCTTGGACGCCCAGTACGTGGTGCCGGACGTCTATGTCTTCAAAGTCGCCGGCGAATGGGTCGTGACTCTGAATGACGAAGGCCTCCCGCATCTTCGGGTCTCGCGGATGTACGAGAAGATGGCCAACAAGATGAACGGCCAGAACAAGGAATATCTCTCGGAGAAACTCAAGTCCGCGCAGTGGCTCATCAAATCGATCCAGCAGCGCCAGAGGACTATCCTCCGCGTTACGGAAAAGCTGGTCGAACGGCAGAAGGAATTCTTCGAGCACGGCTACGAGCATCTCAAACCCATGGTCCTGCGCGATATCGCCGACGACATCGGCATGCACGAATCGACGATCAGCCGGGTGACGAGCAACAAATACGTGCACACGCCGCAGGGCATCTTCGAGCTGAAATACTTCTTCAACAGCTCGGTGTCGATGGCGGGCGGCGACAGCCTCGCCAGCGTCTCGGTGAAGAAGATCATAGCCGAGATGATAGGCAAGGAGGATCCGAAGCATCCCCTCGCCGACCAGAAGATCGTCGAACTGCTTGAGGATAGGGGCATCCAGCTCGCGCGGCGCACGGTCGCCAAGTACCGCGAGCAGCTCAATATCCTGCCGAGCAGCAAACGCAAAAAATACTTCTGAGAGGCGCGCGTGAGCCAGACGATCCCTACAGCACAAAAAGAGACTGGACTCCCGCTGCTCGTGATCGTCACCGGCCTGTCGGGAGCGGGAAAGTCCACGGTCATCAACGCCTTGGAAGACCTCTCCTTCCACTGCATGGAAAACCTCCCTTTCGAGCTGATCGAGCCGACGCTCGATTACCTGCTAGCGAACGACCCCGACCGGAAGCGTTTCGCGGTCGGCATCGACGCCCGCGATATGCGTTTCGTAAAGGGCTTCGCCGACTTCACCAAGCGCCTGCGCTCGAAGTTCCACGTGGACGTCGTCTTCCTCACGAGCTCCGAGGAAGTGCTGACGGAGCGCTTTAGCACGACCCGGAGAAAACATCCCCTGCTCGACGCCGGCGGTGAGCTCACCGTCGCGATCCGCCGTGAGATGGCGCTGATGCAGCCGATCGAGAAGATGGCCGATGTCGCGTTCGATACGAGCCTGTGGTCGCCGCATTTCCTCGCTCGCCGCGCGGAAGAGCGTTATTCCTCGGCGACCATAAGCCGCCAGCTGCATGTGACCGTGGTGAGTTTCGGTTTTAAGCACGGCCAGCTCAAGCCCGCGGATACGACCTTCGACGTGCGTTTCCTCCGTAATCCCCATTTTGAGCCGACTTTGAAGCGCAAAACGGGCCAGGATCCGGCGGTCGCCGCCTATGTCTTCGAAGATCCCGCGGCCGGCATCTTCCTGCAGAAGGTCGTTGATCTGCACTGCTTCCTGCTCCCCGCGTATCATGCGGAGGGCAAACATTATTTCCGCATCGGCATCGGCTGCACCGGCGGCAAGCACCTCAGCGTGGCCCTCGCCGAACGCATCGCCCTCGAGCTCGCCTCCATGACGATTCCGAACGTCGTCATCAGCGTCTCGCACCGCGACCTGCTCGTTGGCCTTGAAGCCTAAGCTGCGCGCTGGCTTCAGATTTCCCTGCATCCACCTCAAGTAACCATAACCGTGTCGTTGGCGAGTCCAGACCAAACTTAAAAAGGCGTTCCCGGTTTAAGGAAACGCCTTTAAAAGTAAATTCACATCTTCAGAGGATCAGGACTCGTAAGTCGAGATATCCGGGCAGGTGCACACCAGGTTCCGATCGCCGAAGGCGCTATCGATCCGGCCCACGTGCGGCCAGAACTTGTTCTCCTTCACCCACTCTTTCGGGAAGGCCGCCTGCGCGCGGCTGTAGGGGTGATCCCAAGCCTGGCTCATCATAAAGGCCGCGGTGTGAGGCGCGTTCTTCAGCGGGTTGTTCTCGCGTGAGACATGGCCTTGCTCGACCGCCCGGATCTCTTCCCGGATGCTGATCATCGTCTCGCAGAAACGGTCGATCTCCGCCTTCGATTCCGATTCCGTCGGCTCGATCATCATCGAGTTCGGCACCGGCCACGACACGGTCGGAGCGTGGTAACCATAGTCCATGAGGCGTTTGGCGATATCGTCGACGCTGATATCCGCGGTCTTCTTCACTTCCTTGAGGTCGACGATGCACTCATGCGCGACGAGGCCGGCATTGCCGCGGTAAACCACCGGGAAATGCGAGTCGAGGCGCTTGGCGATGTAGTTCGCGTTCAGGATCGCGACCTGAGTCGCTTTCTTGAGGTCTTCCGCACCCATCATGCGGATATACATCCAGGAGATCGGCAGTATGCTCGCGCTGCCCCAGGGAGCCGCGGTGATGGGACCGACGCCGTCTTTGCCGCCCATCTTCACCACGGGATGGTTCGGCAGGAAGGCCGCGAGATGGCTCTTCACGCCGATGGGACCGACGCCCGGTCCGCCGCCGCCGTGAGGAATACAGAAGGTCTTGTGCAGGTTCATGTGGCAAACGTCGGGACCGAACTTGCCCGCCAGGCAAAGGCCGACCTGCGCGTTGAGGTTCGCGCCGTCCATATAAACCTGGCCGCCGTTCTCGTGGATGATCTCGCAGATCTTCACGATCTCCTCTTCGAACACGCCGTGGGTCGAAGGATAGGTGATCATCAGGGCCGCGAGCCTATCCTTGTGCTGGACAGCCTTCTCGCGGAGGTCGTCGACATCGATGTTGCCGTTCTTATCGCAGCGCGTCACCACCACTTCCATGCCGGCCATCACCGCGCTCGCGGGGTTGGTACCGTGCGCCGAGCTCGGGATGAGGCAGACCTTGCGGTGCGCTTCGCCGCGAGAGATGTGGTATTTGCGGAGGACGAGCAGGCCCGCGTATTCACCCTGCGCGCCCGAGTTCGGCTGCAGCGAGATCGCATCGAAGCCGGTACAGGCCGCGAGATAATTCTCGAGCGTCTGGAAGAGCTCGAGATAACCCGCCGCCTGCTCCAGGGGAACGAACGGGTGGATGCCGTTCACTTCCGGCCAGGTGATGGGATAGAGCTCGGAGGCCGCGTTCAGCTTCATCGTGCACGATCCCAGCGGAATCATCGAACGGGTGAGCGAAAGGTCGCGAGCCTCGAGTTTACGGATATAACGCATCATCTCCGTTTCGGAATGGTAGGCGTTGAAGATCGGGTGCGTGAGGTAAGACGAAGTCCTGTGGAGCGACTTCGGCAGGCTCACGCCCTCTTGTTTGGCGAGGTCTTCGAGCTTCGGAACCGCTTTGCCGAGAGCGAAGATCTTGAGGATCTGCTCGACGTCCTTCAGCTGCGTCTTCTCATCGAACGAGATGCCGATCTGCGTCTTGAGCTTACGGAAGTTGATCTGCTCGCCTTCGGCCTTCGCTTCGATCTGCGTGGCGAGGCCCGCGTCGAGCGTTACGGTCACGGTATCGAACGCCTGATCGCTCACGAGCTTGTAACCGAGGGACTTGAGGCCGCTCGCCAGCAGGCTCGTCATCGCGTGCGTGCGCTCGGCGATGCGCTTCAGGCCTTCGGGGCCGTGATACACGGCGTACATCGAAGCCATGATCGCGAGCAGGACCTGCGCCGTGCAGATGTTGGAGGTCGCTTTATCGCGGCGGATGTGCTGCTCGCGGGTTTGCAGGGAGAGGCGATAGGCCGGCTGGCCGTGAGCGTCCTTCGAAACGCCGACGAGGCGGCCCGGGATGCGGCGCTTGAATTCATCCTTGGTCGAGAAGAAGCCGGCATGCGGTCCGCCGTATCCCAGCGGAACACCGAAACGCTGCGAAGTGCCGACGGCGATGTCGGCGCCGAGCTCACCCGGCGATTTGAGAAGGAGCAGCGCCAGCAGATCGCTCGCCAGCGTCACGATCAGGCCGGCGGCCTTGGCTTTGCCGATCAGCGCCGCGTAGTCCTCGACGCTGCCGTAGGTGTTGGGATACTGGAGGAGGACGCCGAACGCGTCTTTGCCGAATTGCATCTCGCTCGGCGCCACGACTTTGCAAGGAATGCCGAGCGCTTCCGCGCGGGTCCGCACGACTTCGATCGTCTGCGGATGGCAGTCGGAAGCGATCAGGTAAGTGTGCCCCTGCCCTTCCTCGCCGATATCACGGCTCATCGCCATCGCTTCGGCC
>JASLCY010000606.1 GCA_030151925.1 Oligoflexus sp. | reverse complement strand
TCATGAACACGCACAGCATCTTCAAGCTTTAGCTTATCCAGCTCCTCATCTTCCATTTTTTTTAGTTTTGCTTGGTCAAAATTCCGTCGAGTGGCAACGGCGGGATCTTTCACAAAACCATCTTGGATGGCTTGAGCGAGAGAATATTGGTAGACAATATTTTGAAAGGGAATTGATTTTGTTCCCTGTCTTGTTTTTGGTGTTGCTGTCAGCTCAAGACCCATAAGCGGTTTAAGCTCATTGATAACTGCCATGCCGCGTTTGGCTCGATACTGGTGAGCTTCATCCATAAGCAGCACGAGTTGGTCGATGTTGCTTAGGTATTCAAAGTACGATTCGCCAAGGTACTCGCTAAGACGTTTGATTCTAGGAGCATTCCCCCCGTGAGTCTCGGCATTGATTTTCGAGATATTGAAGATGTTGATCGACACTTCATCGCCAAAAAGAGACTTCTGGTGCATAGATTGATAAACCGCCCGCTGCGTACTGACGTTGGCGTAGTTATCACCAGTAATGATTTTGGGGTGCAGGTGAACAAACTCACCGATACCGCGAAAGACATACTTGGGGTTGGAGGCGTTACTAAAATCTTCGATGAGCTTGTTGTAGATGGTTAGGTTTGGAGCCAAGACTAGGAAGTCTTTAATCTTATGCTCTAGGAATAAGTACGCGATAAACGCACCCATGAGGCGCGTTTTGCCCACACCAGTAGCTAACGCAAATGCGAACGAAGGAAAGTCACGCTCAAAGTCAGAAAAGCCGTGAAGTTGTAACGCAGACAACTTTTCAAGCTTCTTTTGCGTTTCTTCCTTAGGATCGACTCCGATTGTTTTTACAATCTTAGCCAGAAGCTCTAGGCTTTCTTTCTGCGGCTTTCTCAGGCTCAACCGTTGAGAGACATGCTTTGTTGTGTCACTCATTGTCGGTCATCTCCGCGTCATCTAGTCCTAAATCGGCCTGATATGGCTCTTTGATGTTAAGGCTATAGTCGTCCCGTCCAAACTCACACCGACCGAGAAGCATTTGCGGGATCTTCTTGATAGTGATGTTTGGATACTTGGTCTTTGCGACTTTGAACGACTTTGCGCAGATCAAGAGAGATTCGTCGGGCTTTAGCTGCGAGGCGATTTTGTCTAGTCGTTCGGCCGTCAAAAACTCAGTAGTGACAAAGATAAAATCTTTTTCGGAGGAGTAGCCTTGCTTCCAATATAGTTTTGAATCGGGCCAGAACTTGAAGCCTTCGTGCTTGCAAACAGCGTGAGAAAGCATGACGGCGTTGTATTGCGGGCTAATGATCCAATTGCCGCGTGAATCTTTCTGAAGAATGGAAGGAGCAAGCTCGAAAAACCGAAATCCTCCACCACCCTTCCATTCCGTTGTTGATGTGACTCTTCCACCATCTGGACCAGAAACTACACCTTTCATACGTTTGTATGTATGAGTTTGACAATGCTTACCTAGCTCTACCATGATCCACTTACGCCCCATTTTATGCGCAACTGCTCCAGTTGTACCCGATCCAGCAAACGAGTCTAAAACGATGTCGCCCGGGTTGGTAGCAATCTCAAGAATCCTGTACAGGAGACGCTCGGGTTTAGGAGTTTCGAATGCTTCATTTCTACCAAAAATTGCATGCATCTCCTTTTTGGCCTCATCAGTGTTACCAACTTCTTCATGGGGCCACCATGTCCAGGGAACAAAGCCCTCAATTTCATTTCGGTAACGGATGATGTTGGGTTGGCCTTTGTTATCCTTCCCAAAATAAATCCGCCCTTGTTTTAGTAATTTCTTGAAATTGTCTTCAGTAGTGCTCCAACAACGCCCCTCAGGTGGCTCATGCACCGCGCCACCCGGAGTGGTAATTTTGTACATCTGATTTGGTCTATACCCCTGCGCTGTCATAGGAACTGCTCGCCAAGGACCACGAGGGTCATTGTTAGGATTCTTATAGATCTTTAATTGTTCTTCACTTGGAGACTGTTTGTTTCTTATAGCTTTGAATCTATCGGGATTCTTTGCGTAGACCAGCACATATTCATGAACATCGCCAATCGCTTCGCGATTTTCTCGGGAATACCGCTTCTGCCACACAATTGTAGCAATAAATTTATCTCTCCCAAACATTTGGTCCAGGAGAACGCGAAGATAGTGCATCTCACAATCATCAATTGAAACCCAAATGGAACCCTCGTTGTGATCCAACAGCTTCCAAAGAATCTTTAGCCGGGACTGCATAAGCGAGAGCCAGAGCGAATGCTCCAACCCATCATCATAATGAGCAAATGCTGATCCAGTATTGTAAGGAGGATCGATGTAAACACATCTTACTTTTCCAGTAAAATCATCCTCCAAAGCTTTAAGCGCAAGCAGATTATCACCATGGATAAGTCGGTTTATAGGTTCAATTGAACCAACGCGATTTTCTACAGATTCGATTAGAATACGCGGTTCAAGCCGTTGCTCTTCGTCCTTGCCAATCCAATCCAATTCCAGCCGCTGCTTATACATGCCGCCTCCCAACTCTAAGCCACTGCCCATTTAATCGTGAAAATTTCCCCAACCTGAACTTTTGGTTC
>JASLCY010000579.1 GCA_030151925.1 Oligoflexus sp. | reverse complement strand
GCTTCTTCTCGAGGATCTGGATGATGAAGATCGAGAGTTCGAAGAGGAGCCAGGTCGGAGCCGCCATCGCGCATTGAGAGATAGGATCCGGAGTCGGGGTCAGGACGGCGGCGATGACGAAGATGCCGATCACCACGTATTTCCGGTTGTTCTTGAGGTCCTGCGCGGTGATGAGGCCGATCAGCGCCAGCATCACGAGGACCACCGGCGTTTCGAAGACCGCGCCGAAACCGGCGAGCATCAATATGACGAGCGAAAGGTAATCGCTGATCGTGATGATCGCGGCCGTGCCGGTATCCTTGCCGAGGCCGATGAGATAATTGAGGGCCATCGGCAGTATGAAATAAAAGCAGAGCGCCACGCCGAGGACGAAGAGGGAGATCGAGGAGACCATGAAGGGCACCACGTAGCGTTTCTCTCGTTCGTAGAGCGCGGGTTCGAGGAACTTCCAGAGCTGGTAGAGCCACACGGGGCAGCTCAGGACGAGGGCCGCGAAGAAAGCGATCTTCATGTTGGCCATGAAGACGTCCATCGGACCCGTAAAATACAGGGTCGGGGTGCCTTTGGGCAGGACCTCGACCAGCGGCGACTTGAGGAAGTTGAGAATATCGGAAGCATAGAAATAGCAGACCGCAAAGAACACCATGAGGATCATGAGGGACTTTACGAGCCTGGACCTCAATTCTTCGATGTGCTCGAAGATGCCCATGACTTTCAGATTTTCTTCTTCTTCCATGATCAGTGCGCCTCTAGCCAGTTCTCACCAACACCAACATCCGTTTGCAGGGGTACGCCGAAGTCGTAGGCCCCTTCCATTTCGCGTCTCACGAGCTCTGTGACGGCCTCCACTTCTTCCTTGGGGCATTCAAACACCAATTCGTCATGGACCTGGAGTAGCATTCTAGCACGCGACCCGGTTTCATCCAGCTTCTTTTGCACCTTCACCATGGCGATCTTGATGAGATCGGCGGCGCTGCCCTGCACGGGCGCGTTCACCGCAATGTTTTGCGCATTGGCCAGCAGCATCCGATCCCGCGTTTCGTTGATTTCGCGCAAGGTCCGGCGGCGCCCCGAGATGGTCAGGGTGTATTCGTGCTCGCGGGCGAAGTTGATGGACTTGTCGATGTAATCCTTGATGCCCGGATAGGTGGTGAAATAACGCTCGATGAAGTCTTTCGCCTCTTTCATCGACACGCCGGTCTCGCGGGCGAGGCGCTGCGGGCCCATGCCATAGATGATGCCGAAGTTGATGGCCTTGGCCTGCGCCCTTTGATTGCCGGTCACGGCCTGCGGCGGGACGCCGAAGATCCGGGCCGCGGTTGCTGTGTGGATGTCCTGCTTTTCCACGAAGGCCTGGCGCAGATTCTCCTCGTGGGCCAGGTGAGCCAGGACGCGGAGCTCGATCTGCGAATAGTCGGCCGAGATGATGACCCAATCTTTTTGACTTGCTTTGAAGGCCCGGCGGATTTCCCGACCCTCTTCCGAACGGATCGGGATGTTCTGCAGGTTCGGATCGTTCGAACTCAAACGGCCGGTCGTCGTACCGGCCTGATGGAAGTTGGTGTGGAGACGCAGGTCCTTCGGATTCAACAGCTGCGGGAGCGAGTCCACGTAGGTCGACTTCAGCTTCATCACCATGCGGTAGCCGAGGAGGGCGCGAGCGAGAGGATGCTCCTCCATCTGCTCGAGCACGGAGACGTCGGTGGAATAACCGGTCTTCGTCTTCTTGATGCGTTTGAGGCCGAGCTGCTCGTGGATCTTCAGCTTCTCGAAGATGATGACCGCGAGCTGCTTCGTCGAGTTGATATTGAACTTCTCGCCGGCGATCGCATAGATCTCCTCTTCGTATGCCTTCGCCTTGTCCGCCAGCTTGGTCGAGATATCCTCGAGCATATCGGTATCGATATGGATGCCGGCCAGCTCCATGCGGGTGATCACGGGCAGGAGGGGCATCTCGATATCGTAGAACACGCGGGACAGCTCCTTCTCGCGCAGGACGGGAGCGAAACGCTCGTAGAGGCGCAGAGTGAAATCCGCGTCCTCGCAGGCGTATTCCGTGAGTTTCTCGATCGGCGCGCTCAGCATCGTGCCCTGCTTGTCGAGCAGCTCCTTGGTCGGGATCTTCCGGTAGCCGAAGACCCTCAGGCAGCAATCGTCGAGGCTGTGGTGGCGCTCGGAGGTGTCGATGAGGTGCGAGGCTATCATCGTGTCGGCGAACGGCGGTTTCACCGTGAGGCCGATGTTGTGGAACATCTGGAGGTCGAACTTCGCGTTGTGCGCGATCTTGATCTTGCCCCGTTTGCCGAGGATCTGCTGCCAGTAATCCTTGATCGTCGCCTCGTCGAGCTGCCTATGGCCCTCGTGGAGCGGCAGGTAATAGCCTTGGCCTTCCCGCACCGAGAGGCTCATGCCGATGGGGATGGAGCCGATGCGGTCGAGTCCCGTGGTCTCGGTATCGAAGCTGAAGGCCTCGACCTGATCGATCGCTCTCAGGACTTCGGCGTAATCCTCGTGCGTGAGGATGATCTTGTAGTCATGCACGGGCTCGGGGGCGTGGGCGGGCGGCACCGGCGGGCCGCCGGCTTCGGCCAGCGTGAAAGGCGGCGCGTCCGTGGGCTTGGGCGCCACGAACTTCGCCTCCAGCGCCTTGAGGCGCGACCGGACTTTTTCCGTATAGGATTTGAATTCCATCTCCTGCACGAAGGCGAGCAGCTCTGGGTTGGCGATGGCCGTCTCCGGGTTGCAGGCGAAATCGTCGAGCGTCCAGGGCAGCACCGCATCGGTCTTGATCGTCACCAGCTGGCGCGAGAGGTAGGCCTGGGTCTTGTTCTCCTCGAGGCCTTTGCGCTGGCGGGCGTTGGTGATCTTATCGATGTTCTCGTAGATCGCCTCGAGCGAAGGGAACTCCTGGATGAGTTTCGCGGCGCCCTTGTCGCCGATCCCGGGGACGCCGGGCACGTTATCCGAGCTGTCGCCGATGAGCGCGAGCACGTCGATCACCTGGGAGGGGGCGCAGCCGAACTTCTCGAACACGCCTTCCCGTCCGACGATCTGCACTTCGCCGCCCTTCTTCGGCTGGTAAAGGCAGACGTTCTCGTTGACGAGCTGCATGAAATCCTTGTCGCCCGACACGATGTAGCAGTGCAGTTCGTCGCTTGCGTACTGATGCACCAGCGAACCGATCAGATCGTCCGCTTCCAGGCCGGCTTCTTTGAGCAGCGGCGCCTGCAAGGCGTTGAACAATCGAAACATCAGCGGGATTTGTTTCGCCAGGTCCTCTGGCATATCGGTCCGATTGGCTTTATAAGCCTCGTAAAGCTCGTGGCGGAAGGTTTTCTCTTGGCTATCGGTAGCAAAGACGAAATAGTCGGGTTTCTCCTTGTCGATCAACGCGGCGAGAAACATCAGGCATCCGTAGATCGCATTGACTGGGGTGCCTTGGCTCGTCGAGAGCGGCCGTATCGCATGGAAATTGCGAAACGCCATCGCCATCGAATCGATAATGAAAAGTCTTTTTTTCGTCATGACGGCTCCTCGAGTCGTGTGGGAGAGAGTAAGGTTTATCGTATTTTCGCCTCTGAGAGTAGGCCTTTTGCAAGGGAAGAGAACATGTCCACCGAGTTGTACTGGCTGATGAAAACGGAGCCCGACACATTTGGCTTCGAGGATCTGCTGAAAAGGAAAAACCAGACCGAAGGCTGGGACGGAGTTCGGAATTACACCGCGCGGAACTTCATGCGCGACCAATTCAAGCTCGGGCAATCGGTCTTCATCTACCACAGCCGGGTGGACGAGCCGGCGATCGTCGGCATCGCCAAGGTCGCGCGCGAGGCCTATCCCGACGTCAGCGCGCTCGATCCCAAATCGAAGTATTATGACGAGAAATCGGCGAAGATCGGTGAGTCGCGCTGGGTGATGGTGGACGTGAAGGCCGCGGCGCGGTTCAAGCAGCCCATCACCCTCAAGCGGCTGAAGGCCGAGCCGAAGCTGAAGAAGATGGCTTTGGTGCAGCCGGGCCAGCGGCTCTCGATCCAGCCCGTGACCCGCGAGGAGTGGGAGTTCATCAAGGGCCTGTCGCCGCTCGAACCGGTTTAACGGCCGCCGAACGCGAGGCTGAGGCCGAGCTCGAGTTGGTTCGAGGTATAGTGGCTGCTGGTCCGTTCATTATTGGTCGGTCCCAGGAGGGACGCGCCGCCGCTGCTCAGCGTCAGGTGATTGCCGGCATCGACGTTTTGGAAATTGTAGGAACCCGATTTCCAGGTCTGGTCCGCGTCCTGGCGTTCCCAGGCGAGGGAGAAGCCGAGGCGTTCGGTGATGGGGAACAGGGCGCCCAGGCGGTGCGAGAGGTGGGTATCCTTGAGGCTCGAATAACTGCCGGTGATCGTGCTTTGATCACTGGAGGCCGTACGGTTCAGATCGCCCGTGCCGCGGGCCGCGTCGAAGGCGTAAAAGATCTTCGTTTCCCCCCAGACGGGATAATCGAGGCGCAGGCCGACGCTGTAATCGACGGTTTGATACGAACTGATGTCTTTCGCGCCACCACCGCTTTGATAGATGGACCAGGTCTGGCGGCTGATGCCGAGCCCGGGAGAAATGCCCAGGCCATTCCAATTGAGCAGCTCGTAACGACAACCGAAGGCGAGGGCGGTAATGCTATCGAGTTTACCCTCATCGGCCTGGCCTTGACCGACGCTGGGAGCGAGGTCGCAGGCATAGGGGCTGGGCGAAGGGGCGACTGCAGTCAGGGCGCTTAATAAAGTCATGACCAGCATTGCATTACTCCTAAATCGGTCGTGATCCTTCTACTAAAATTGACCCAGGTAAGCAAGATCTAAGATGTAATAATGACGTGCCTAAGCCGTGAAGTTTTGTTACCTTTTGAGCACCTTAAGCCGGAAAATATCGATTAGGTTGATCTTTCCCGGAAAAACATGTGATAGAATTGCGGGTGAACCCTATTTGCGGATCTGGTAAAGGCCTGGACCCCACGAAAGTCCATGATTGATTGGAGATACGACGTTGCTTTGGAAAGTCTATAACATCGAAACCGGGAAAATTCTCAAGGCTGGATTTGAGAGTCAGGACGATGCCAACGATTGGCTCGAGGAGCGTGCTGAGAAACTCGCCGATGAACATGTCGTCGAAGAGATGGACGCCGACGAGATCGAAGAGTGGAACGAAGAGAACGGCGAAGACGAGGATGAGGTCGCAGCGGCCGCCGAGGACGAAGACGAGGATGATTACGTCGAGGACAGCGATGCCGACGACGGCGACGAGACCTCGCTCGACGAGCTCTACGACGACGAAGAAGATGACGACGATATCTAAGCGCTGAAAAAAATAGAAGCTCCGAGGGCGACCCTCAAAGGCATTCGGTCAACACCGAATGCCTTTTGCATATATGGCCGCAAGCCTTTCTATCCCCGCTCGGCCGGAGGTTAGGGGAGTCTGGCGGCTTGCTTGTTTTGCAGGCGATTGCGGATGAGCATCGTCAGAAATATAAGAAAGGCGATCCCCGCTGCAAAGCTTTGCCAGGCTGGATAGAATTCCACCTTGTTCAAAAAGGCGATGAACGATGCGAAAGTCAGAATCGATAAGATAGAGGATTTTCTCATTCGGTATTTCCTCAATCGCATGACTGTGAAGCAGCGAGCAGACCGCCGCCGACCGCGCCGATAGGGCCAAACTCAAGTCCGCCTAGGAGGCCGCCACCAACGATCCCCGTCGTACATTTACCCCATGACTGCCACCATCCGTATTTGTGAACCGCGGCCATGCTCGGTTGATAATGAAATCTTTCGGGATTCCTATCTTTGACGATTTCATCGTATTCCTCTTGAGGAACCGTCGCGATATTCACACCAGCCTCACTTGCTTTTTGGGCATCAAGACCAGCTTTTCTTGCCGTTTCCTCGGAAACTAAGAATTTTTCGACTCCTTCCGAGTCGATCGTTTCCAGGTAACAGAGGCCGCTTTTGCAGTGCTCGGTAAGAGATACCGAGCCTGATATTTCAGAAGCTTCAAAGCCCACGCTAGAAGCATCATTCAGTTCCGTGTTCGATTGCTCTTGTGATCGAGCTAGTGCGTTGCTGGTGCTCAAAGCCATGAACCCTATGAGCAGCAATTTCTTTAGAATCATTAGAAGACTCCGCGTTTCGCATTTGAACGGTTGAGGACCTTATCAAAGATGACATCGATTTCAACCAAAATGCTTACTACCAATGGATACGGTCTTCTATGTCGCGTGGTGACAAACCGTGGATATCGCAAACTAACTTAAAATATAACGTCAGCTTGTCTCTGATGTGATGCGAGAAGCTCGGCCGCGAGGCCGGGCTCATCACAGCGCGCAATCGCTGGCCGGGAAGTCCTGGGTCGAGCCGTCGGCGAAGACCACCTGGGCGTCGCCCGGCGTGAAGACGATGGTGAAGGCATAGGCCGGGTTCACCTTGTCGTCGGCGTTGAACACCTGGGCGGCGATGCTGCCGAAGACCGGATGGCAGGAGCCTTTCACGCTCAGGTCCAGGTCGCTGTAGGTCTGCGTCATCGTCCGGCCGTCGGCCAGCTCCGAGCTCACCACCCCCGAGACGATGCGATAGGCCTGCAGCTCCGTGCGCGTGCGCACCACCTCGACCGTGAAGGGCGTCGTCGTCTGAGTGGTTTTCGCGGCGGCGTCGCCGCGTTTGATGGCGCTCGTGAAACTGAAGGTCTTGCCTATCGTCAGGGCCTTGTCCTGGAGGTCGACGAAGCGGCGATGCAGCGTCCGGCTCGCATCCGCGTGGATCGGCTCCGTCGACGTCACCTGGCCCGAGACGAGATCGGTGACGGTGCGGGTCAGGTCGCGGGTGATCGTCGACTTCGCGTCCACATCCTTCAGGACGGCCATCGCCAAGGTCGGTGCGGTGCCGGCATCGTTGCAGTCGAGGCGTGGGCTCGAGCTGGTGAAGGCGGTGGCCGTGGTGATCGTGCCCTTGGTCTCGACTTTGCGGATCGGCGCCGTGCGCGGCAGCTGGGTGACGACGTCCCGATCGCGCGTCACGTTCACCGAGAGCGAACCGTCGGCGTTCTTCGTGCAGGTCGCAGCGTTGGCGAGCGCGAGCTCGGTCTCGCTCGCGTCGTCGTTATCGGTATGCGCGCTGATCGCCTCATCGTATTGATCCGCCGCGTACTGCGCGAGCGCGAGCTGGTCGTCGGACGACGGCGTCGGGCCTTGGACCGGTTTACCGTTGGGATTGCCGACTTCGATACCGCATGAAACGCAGAGCAGGAGGATGAAGCTCGTCAGGGAATGTCTCATGTCGAAGATCCTTTTTTGCGCGTGACGGGGAAGAGTTGGATGTTCATCTGGTAAACCTGGTCTTTATCGGCATCGGCCTCCGCGAGGCCGAGGAGCCGCTTGCGGAAGGCGCTGATTTCTTTCTTCAGGAGCGGCACCCGCTCGGGCGAGCAGGCGAACGAGATCGAGCTGATGTCGCGCAGCTCGCCCTTCACGCTGGTCAGGGAGTCCTTGCCGAGATCGATCATGGTCTGATGATAACGCATGACGGCCATCGAAGCGATCTCGTCGCCGGTGGTGATGCGGGCCTGCTTGGGTTTGAGAGCGCCGTCCTCGACCTGCATGAGGCCGAGCTTCTGCAGGAGCTCCAGGCTCTGGCGCGCCTGCTCGGGGCGGATGCGCGGGTGGAGGGCGGCCGCGAGCTGCTTCGGGTCGTCGGAGAATTCCGAGGTCGAAGCCAATTCGTAGATGATGCTGTGGTACCACTCGGTGAAGAACTCGAGCTGCTGCATGAGGTGATCGGTGCCGGTCACCTCCTTGGTCTTGATCTCCAGCAGGTCGCGCATGAGGGCCTCGCGCTCGGCGGTGTCGCCGGAGCAGTGGTATTCGACGAGCCTCAGCCAGTAGCGGCGCGCCGGGCCTTTGAGCTCCAAGGCCTCGGCGATCTTCTCCGCGGACTTGGTGGTCAACGGGCGTTTGCCGCGCAGCATGAGGTGGAGGGCGTTGCTGCGGGACAGGCCGAGGTCCTCGGAATACTGGAGATAGGAATACTTCGCGGATTCCGTCTTCAGATTCGCGTAGAGGTCGGATAAAAAAGCCAAGGGATCCATGTAGCGGGTCACGCTCGGCTTCGTCGCTGTCCGCAGCAGGCTCATGAGTCTTCCTAACCAGCCTCAGTAATCGAAGCTATGAATATCGCACAGTTCAAAGTCGAAGTCATCGACCGCCACGGGATTATTCGCGTCCGTGACGTTGTTCACCGAGTAGATGCCGTCCGCGGCCGTGATCTCATAGATCGCGGTCGGATCGGTGGCGCCTTCCGCATAGACCGTCGCGGTCACCTTACCGGAGACCGGAGAGCAGCTATCGGTCGTGAAGACGAGCTTGAGATCTTCGAACTTCGACTCGACCCGGGTGCCGGCGGTCGCCACCAGGGTTCCCGAATGGATCGTGCGGGAGGCGATGAAACCCTGCGCGTCGCGGGTCACGTCCACGGCGAGGGGCGCGTCGTCGGCCGTCGCGATCGTCAGGCTGAGGGATGCTTCCACGCCGGCTTTATTCTTGGTCTTGTGCACGCGCGTCGCCGAGCTCTTGATCGTCTTCGAGATAGTGTAGCTGCCCGCGTCGCCGGCGGTGCGCGTGTTCCAGACGACGTTGCGGGTTCCTGCGGCGGTGTAGGACGAGTCGCGTTCCAGGGTGATGCCGGCCTTGCTGGTGACCTTGATGGTGTTCGAGCTCGAACGGTTGAAGGTCACGTCGAGGGCCAGCCCGCTTTGATCCTGGCCGAAGTCGATCGCCGCATATTTATTGTTGGGGCCGCAGGCCACGGAGCCGCCCGACTTGCTCCAGGTGCGTTGCAGCTGGCCGGATTCCTCGCGAGTCTGGGCGATCGTACCGCGAGCGACGTCCTTCGAGCTGCTCGCCGAGAGTTTGCCGTCGATCGTCACGACCGCGTTCGCGCCGTCGACGGCACAGCTGCGATCGCGGCTGAAGTCCACCGAGGTCAAGGCCAGGGCCGCGTCGCTGGCCGCGCTTTCATTGGCGTCGCCGGCAGCCTCCAGG